>JAUXBK010000003.1 GCA_030619405.1 Sedimenticola sp.
CCAATCCCTCGCCGTCAACTACTTTCGTATGCCTCCGACCCCGCCAGCCACCAAACCCTCCGGCTTAGCCCCAAGCGAACCGCGCATTCTACCCCATCCCGTAAAAACGTCAACCCCCCTGGCAGAACTTTTCCTGATTAGCACGAATATTCAGCTGTAGCCCAGATGCAGCAAGACTCGATCACTACTCGATCACTACTCGATCACTACTCGAGCACTACTCGAGCACCACTCGTGCGAAGCGGCGCTTGCCGACCTGATAGACCTCGGTGCTGCCCGCTTTACAGCGCACTCCCCGCTCTTCCACCCGTTCGCCGTTTATCTTTACGGCACCCTGCTTGATCATGCGCATGGCGTCCGAGGTGCTGGAGACCAGCCCCGCCTCCTTAAGAAGATTGGCGATGGGCAGCCCCTCCGGCCCGGCCTGCAGGGTGACTTCCGGCATCTCATCCGGGATCGCCCCTTTGCGGAAACGGGCAACGAAGTTTTCATTCGCCTGCCGCGCCGCCGCCTGGTCATGGAAACGCGCTACCAGCTCCTCTGCCAGCCGCACCTTGGCATCGCGCGGATTGAGCCCGGCCGCCACTTTCGCCCGCAGTTCATTCACCTCTGACATGGGACGAAAACTGAGCAGCTCATAGTAGCGCCACATCAGTTCGTCGGAGATGGACATGATCTTGCCGAACACCTCATCCGGGGCGTCAGCGATACCGACGTAGTTGTCGAGGGACTTGGACATCTTCTGTACCCCATCCAGCCCCTCCAGGATGGGCATGGTCAGCACCACCTGGGGCTCCTGCCCGTAGGCCTCCTGCAGCTGACGCCCTACCAGCAGATTGAACTTCTGGTCCGTTCCCCCCAGTTCCACGTCTGCCTTTAGCACAACCGAGTCGTACCCCTGCACCAGGGGGTAGAGAAACTCATGAACCGCGATGGGCTGTCCCCCTTTGTAACGCTTACTGAAGTCGTCCCGCTCCAGCATCCTCGCCACCGTATGCCTGGCTGCCAGCTGTATCAGGTCCGCTGCACTCATCTCACCCATCCAGCTCGAGTTGAACACCACCAGGGTCTTCTCCGGGTCTAGAATCTTGAATATCTGCGTTTCGTAGGTCCTGGCATTCTCCAGTACCTGTTCCCGGGTGAGGGGTTTTCGGGTCACGTTCTTACCGGTGGGGTCTCCGATCATCCCGGTAAAATCCCCGATCAGGAACAACACCTCGTGACCGAGTTCCTGAAACTGGCGCAGCTTGTTTATCAGTACCGTGTGACCCAGGTGCAGATCGGGCGCCGTCGGGTCGAAGCCCGCCTTCACCCGCAACGGCGTACCCCGCTGCAGCTTCTTCAACAGTTCCTCCTCCAGAAGAATCTCGTCGGCACCGCGACCTATGATTTCCATCGCCTCTGCGGCTGATGTCATAACCCACCTCTCGACTGAAACCAGCCCGGAAAACAGACCGGTCTAGTCATTGATTAGTAACCGTTCACGGTTACATTGATGAGGCTCTTGCAAAATACCCCCTCTCCCCCAGGGAGAGGGTTGGGGTGAGGGGATCGAAAAAGATAACACCTTAGATTTTAATCACCCTCACCCTGGCCCTCTCCCTCAAGGGCGAGGGGATTTTGGAGTTTTGCAAGAACCTCTGATTATTACCACTTTTATCAAAACTTAGAACCGGCTTACGCTGCAGTTTCCGGGCTAACGGCCGCACAATTTACAGGACGGGGCAAAAAAAGTAACTCACCCCCATTCAAAATGGCCCGGCACAGGGCCTCTCAACCTTTGTGGGTATTTGACAATTAAAGAGTCCGGCATGAAAATAGTGCTGGGAATCTAATGGTAATTAGGCTATAATTTTCCGGATATTCTTAACACGATCAACAGGTTATGCGAAGAGACTTTAAAAACCTGAAGCACCTCTCAAGACCACAGCACCGGATGCGCCTGCCCCTGATCGGCTTGTTTCTCACCGCTGCTGTCGTATATAGCGTAGTCCGGGTTGCCGACGATGACCCGGCCGGGCCGGCAGCACCCCCGGCCCAGGCCCAACTGCGAAGCAATCTGCCACTCGCACTCCCGACTCCTGCCTCTCCCGATGCGACAGGAGCGATGACGGCTGAAACGAAGGCCACCCCAGTCCCGGCTGTCGAAACAGCGGCGCCCCGGAAATCGCTGATGGCGGCTAAAAAGAGCCCCCCCGTGGCGCCCATGGCCGGAATATCCCCGACACTGGCGGAGACTGTGAAGACCGGTCTGGTTCAGCTGCCTGCAGCGGTGGAAACCGACCGGGGCCCTGGGTCCACGCTATCGGCCGGTGCTTCAGACAGGTGGCTGGAAGAGAAGGTCAAAGCCGGCGACTCTCTGGCCCGGATCTTTGCGCGTCTCGACCTGTCACCCGGACTGCTGCACAAGATAATCAACAGCAGTAAAGACGCGAAGACCCTCGCCCGCATCAAACCCGATCAGACGCTCAGGGTCCATCTCGACAGCGAAGGTAATTTCCTGGCGCTGATTCATCAGCACAGTGCCATCAGGAGCCTGCGTGTGGTCGCCACGAAAGAGGGCTTTTCCACCACCCAGGACGAACAAAAACTGGAAACCCGCATCGCTCAGACCCAGGGTGCGATCACCAGCTCGCTGTTCCAGGGCGCCAAACGGGCAGGACTGGACGACTCCATGGTGATGGAGCTTGCCAACATCTTTGGCTGGGACATCGACTTCGCCTTGGAGATCCGTGCCGGAGATCGCTTCAGCCTGATCTACGAAGAGCAGTACCTGAACGGCGGGAAGTACCGCAACGGCCCGATTCTGGCGGCGGAATTCGTCAACCGTGGAAAGGTGTTCCGGGCGATCCGCTATGAGGATGACCAGGGTAACAGCAGTTACTTCTCCCCGGACGGAAGCAGCATGCGAAAGGCGTTTCTGCGTGCACCGGTAGATTTCAGGCGCATCTCCTCCCGTTTCACCAAGGCGCGCTGGCACCCGGTGCTGGGCAAGAAGCGACCCCATCGCGGTGTCGATTACGCAGCAGCCACCGGTACCCCGATTAAGGCAGCCGGAGAAGGTCGGGTGATCTTCCGTGGCCGCAAAGGGGGCTATGGCAATACCGTCATCATCAAGCATGGCAGCCAGTACACGACTCTGTATGCACATATGTCCAAATTCCGCCGCTCAGTCAAGAGGGGCAGCCGGGTCAAACAGGGACAGATCATCGGCTATGTGGGAAAAACCGGTCTGGCCACCGGCCCCCACCTCCATTACGAGTTCAGGGTGAATGGGGTGCACCGTAACCCCTTGACGATCAAATTACCTGCGGCCGCCCCCATCGACAAAAAATACCGGGCCGATTTCGCGGCCAGAAGCCAGCCGTTGCTGGCCCGCCTGGAGCAGATGTCCAACACCGTCATAGCGAAGGCTGAATAGCCCGGCCACTTTTATCACCTAGATCCTGCAAGTGATCGTGCTTACAGAGTGCAAGATATTGATTCGTAGAGCGAATTTGCGACCGAGTGGAATCCTTATTGTGATTCCCAAGGGAGCAAGTATCGCTATACGGATCAAGAGCTTGTGCTATGTGAGTGCTTGCACTTGCAGGATCTAGGTATCAAGTGAAGGCCGAGCTCTATATCGGACTCATGTCCGGGACCAGTATGGACGGCATCGATGCCGTCCTGGCGCGCTTCGGGGGACCGGCCGGGGAGCTGATCGGCCACAGCAGCATGCCCTGGCCCCGGGAGATCAAGGGACGGCTCAGGGCTCTCACCCTGCCTGGTGACGATGAGATCGAACGTCTCGGCCCTCTCGACATCGAGGTGGCCGATGCCTTCGCCGAAACGATCCACGCGCTGCTGCGTCAAACAGGCATCCGTGCCAATCAGGTGCGTGCCGTCGGCTCCCACGGCCAGACCGTCCGCCACCGGCCGAACTCAACTCCCCCCTTTACCCTGCAGATCGGCGACCCCAACCGGATTGCCGAGCTGACCGGAATCGATGTCGTTGCCGATTTCCGTCGCCGCGACATCGCTGCCGGCGGTCAGGGGGCGCCTCTGGTTCCCGCCTACCACGCGGTCGCCTTCAGCCACCCGTCGGAACAGCGCTTCATACTGAATATCGGTGGCATCGCCAATATCACCCGGCTGCCGGGCGGTGGCCCAGACAGGGTTTCGGGTTACGACACCGGACCGGGAAACACCCTGCTCAACCACTGGGCCGGGGAGTGGCTGGGCACCCCCTACGATGCGGACGGCGCCTGGGCAGCCACGGGGAAGATCAATGAAGAGCTGCTGGAGAAGATGCTGGAAGAGCCTTACTTCACCCAGCCCGCCCCCAAGAGTACCGGGCCGGAGCAGTTCAGCCCCGGATGGCTGGAACGCCATCTGGATGCCTTCTCACTGCCACCGCAGGAGGTGCAGGCGACCCTCACTGCCCTGACCGCCGAGAGCATCGCCCGGGCGATCGCAGGAGAGAAGGCGGACCCCTGCCGGGTCGTCGCCTGTGGCGGGGGGGTGTTCAACCGGGAGCTGATGCGCCAGCTCAGACGACGTCTGGCCCCGAACCCGGTCGACACCACTGCCGACCACGGCATGGATCCCAGCCGGGTAGAGGCAATGGCCTTTGCCTGGCTGGCGCGCCAGACCCTCCTCGGGCTTCCGGGCAACCTGCCCGCGGTCACCGGTGCCTCACACCCTGTGGTGCTCGGGGGAATCTATCCCTCAGCCAGACAGCGTTTGGTTTGACGGACTGTCAGACGGAGAACGAGGAGCCGCAGCCGCAGGTGGTGCTGGCGTTGGGGTTACGGATAACGAACTGTGCCCCCTGCAACCCTTCCGTGTAATCCACCTCTGCCCCGGTGAGATACTGCATGCTCATGGGGTCGATCAGTAAGACTACACCGTCCGTCTCTATCCGGGTATCTCCCTCCTTCTCCTCTTCATCGAAGGTAAACCCATACTGGAAACCGGAACAGCCTCCACCCTGAATGTAGACCCTCAGCATCAGGTCCGGATTGCCCTCTTCCTCGATCAGCTTTGACACCTTGGACGCCGCCGCCGAAGTAAAGACCAATAGGCTTTCAATTTCTGCTTCTGCAACACTCATGACTTTTGATTCCTGACAATTCTGTTTGATCGGGCCGGCCGAACCGGCTGCATATATTGCAATTATGCTTTTCTGACAATAATAGTCAACTTTTGAGTGTCCTGCTTAATCCTGCTTTGTTACCTAGATCCTGCAAGTAATCGTGCTTACAGAATGCAAGATATTGATTCGTAGAGCGAATTTGCGACCGAGTGGAATCCTTATTGTGATTTCCGAGGGAGCAAATATCGCTATACGGATCAAGAGCTTGTGCTATGTGCGTGCGAATACTTGCAGGATCTAGGTGTTATATTAGCGGGAGCCGTCCCCCCCCTCCGGCGGGCCATCCTCCCCGCCCTGGTAATCCAGCATCCGAGGTTCCTTACTCTCACTGTAGACCAGCTGGCCATTGACCTCTGCTCCTATGGCCATCTCCATCAGTTTGTAGTGGAGGGTTCCGGTCACCCTGGCGTTGGATGCCAGCTCCACCCGCTCGCTCGAGAACAGATCTCCGATCACCTTGCCATTGAGAATGACATTGGGCACCCGCACATCCCCCTCCACCAGACCCATATCACTCACCACCAGAACCGCTCGCTCGTCCCCATCATCGGCGCTCAGATTGCCCTTTACCCGGCCGTCCAGATGCAGGCCACCCGAAAACGAGAGATCCCCCTCAATACAGGTACCCTTCCCGATCACCGTGGCGATCTTGGGTGCCCTGAACCGCTTCCATCGCCCCATTTTCGTCTCCTTCAGTCCGCCAACACCCAGTCGAAGCGCTGTTTTACCTGTGGCAGGTTCTTGTCATTCGGCTTGGCCTCCACGATCACCTTCCGGGGTGTGAAACCGGCCGGCAGGCGAATTTCCCCGGTAATCTCCTGGAAGTGCTTGAACCGCATCTTCACTTTTCCCACCTTGCTCTGGGTGATATCCCGCAGCGGCAGCCAGCGCGGCTCGCCATTCTCGACGCCATCCACCGCAAAGAATATCCAGCCCTCGATTTCCTTGTCGCTTCTGACATTCTGACTGACGGTGAAGCGGTAGCGATAACTCCCTTGCGCTGCCCCCGGTTCCAGCTTGAAACGCTGCACCGTCAGCTTCCCGCGCTCCTTCTTGCTCGAGAGCATATTGCGCAGAAGGGTGAGCTCCTCCTCCATCCGCGCCCGCTGTTCCTGGAACTTCTTCAGCTCGCCCTGCACCTGGCGCGCTGCCTCCCGGTCGATCTGGCTGCTACGCTCCAATATCGCCACCTGACCGATCAGCTCCACGCGCTCCTTCTCCAGCTCCCCAATTCGTTGCTGCTGGGAAGCGGTCCGGGTGCGCAAGTCATCCAGTTCTGCCTGGGCTTTCCGGCCACCGACGTCAAAATCGAACCGGGCCCATGCAGCGCTCAGCACCACGATAAAGGTCAGCAGCAGCCAGGTAAGGTAACGTCTGCTTCTCGGCTGGACGATCTTCGGGGTGGAGTATTTCACGGCTCGGCACCTGTCACGGCAGCAGCGCCACGGCGGAGAGGCCCATCTGCTCCTCCAGGCCCAGCATCAGGTTCATGTTCTGCACCGCCTGGCCGGCGGCACCTTTGACCAGGTTGTCGATCACCGACAGCACCACCACAGTATCTCCCCCCTGGGGCTGGTGGATGGCGATACGGCAGTCGTTCACACTGCGGACGCTGCGTGTCTCCGGATGACTGCCGGCAGGCAGCACATCCACGAAGCGCTCATCCGCGTAATGCTGCTCGAACAGCTGCTGCAGATCCAGCTCCCTTCCGGCCCGGGCGTAAAGGGTGGCGTGGATACCCCGGATCATCGGTAGCAGGTGTGGCACGAAAGTGAGCTCGACCGGCTCCCTCGCTGCCACCGCCAGATTCTGCCGAATCTCCGGCAGATGGCGATGCCCTGGAACCGCATAGGCCTTGAAGCTCTCGCCTGCTTCACCCATCAGCATGGGGACACTGGCACCACGTCCGGCGCCGCTGACCCCGGATTTACAGTCGGCGATGAGCCCCCGGCGGGCCACCACACCCTGCTCGATCAGGGGGAGAAAACCCAGGGTGACAGCGGTGGGGTAGCAGCCAGGGTTGGCTACCAGCTGTGCGCCCTGCACCGCCTCTCTGTTCATCTCCGGCAGACCGTACACCGCCTGATCCAGCAGCTCCGGGCAGGCATGCTTCATCCCGTACCACTGCTCCCAGACCGCCACGTCCTTTATCCGGAAGTCGGCCGCCAGATCGATCACCCGGGTCCCTGCCGCCAGCAGCTCCGGTACCATCTTCATCGCCGTGCCGTTGGGGGTGGCGAAGAACACCAGATCACACCCCTGCAACTGCTCCATGTCCGGCTGGGAAAAGCTGAGATCCAGATGACCGCGGAGGTTTGGAAACAGATCCGCCACCAGACGCCCCGCTTCGGAGCGGGATGTGATCACCACCGGTTCCACACCCGGATGCCCCAGCAGCAACCGCAGCAACTCGACCCCTGTGTACCCGGTTCCCCCGACGATGCCTACCCTGGTCATGATCGTTGCGTATCCCTCATATTAGTAATGCCCCGGTGATTGGGACCATGCCGTTACCCATAACTCGACACGAAAGAATTGCCTCACACGGAGACACGGAGACACGGAGAAGAACGGACCGGTCATTCCAGTTTGCCATTTATGATACGAGAGATACCGTCCTCCCTCATAAACATTCTCGGACAGCCTCCTGGCAGGCCTGGGCCGAGTCGCATAGGCATTTTCACGGCACAGCCGACGACAATACCTCCGATTTCATTCTCTTTCATCTCTTCTTCTCCGTGTCTCCGTGACTCCGTGTGAGAACATTTTTTCTTACCGGGATATGGGTAACGATATGGATTGGGACAAGCCGACAGTCATACGGTGCCCGAACAAAAACCGAAAGATCCCATGATATACTTTCGTTAAATATGCCCAATATTCGCCTCAAATAATGAAAAAATCTGACTCAAACCAGCTTCCCCTCGCTACGACCGCCATGGATGGCGGCAAGGATTGTTCCTGCAATCCTATTGCATTTCCTCCATCCATGGAGGTCAGAAGTGCCGGTTTTGCAGGAGCAACAAACCGGTCGGCCCCTATTCTTGGACAGGCTCCTAGGCTCAGACGTTTCTTTCAAAATTCGGAGAAAAGTACCGGTTGAACCCGGCTGAGTGCTGGCGTGAAAACTTCAATCAATCGAGCGTCGATATGTTATGGGTCAAAGCCTTTCACCTGTTCTTCATGATCAGCTGGTTTGCGGGTATCTTCTATCTGCCACGGCTGTTCGTCTACCACGCCCTGTCAGAAGAACCGACCGTTCAGGAACAGCTGAAGATAATGGAGCGCAAGCTGTACCGCTTCGTCACCCCGATGATGTGGCTCACCATCAGCCTCGGGCTGTGGATGCTCTATGCATACGCCTGGGCCGCCTTCTCATCCATGGGCTGGCTGCATCTGAAGATCACCTTGGTCATCGCACTCGTGGTCTACCACTTCTACTGCGGGTACCTGGTGAAACGGTTTGCGGCAAACCAGAACTACCGCAGCCACGTCTGGTACCGCTGGTTCAATGAAGTGCCGGTATTGCTGCTGCTGCCGATCGTGATACTGACCATCGTAAAGCCTTTCTGATAGCAAAAACGACAAGTAACCATTCACGGGATCATCAAATACATTTAGCCGCGGATTGACGCGGATCAAACAAGGATTGATCCGCGTCAATCTGCGCCATTTTTTGTTCGTGAACGCATGCAATGACAAACCCCCCCGCGGGGCCAATGGCCCTGCGGGGGGGGTGTTTTAGATACATCAGGGATCAGGAGCAGCCGCCGCCCTGGGCCGAGCCACAGGTACCACATCCGCTGCCGCCGACCGGCTGCAAATTATTGAACACGAAGCTGGCACCACCCGCACCACGATCGACGAAATCGATCTCCACCCCGCGCAGATGCTGCATGGTGTCTTCATCGACGATCACATTGAAACCTTCGCACTCGAGCACGCTGTCTCTCTCATCGAGTTGGTCGGTGAAGGTCATACCGAAATTGATGCCGCTGCACCCGCCCGGGGTGGCGTAGACTCGTACACCTTTGATCTCTTCTTCGACCTGCTGTACCAGTTCTCCCATCTTGCCCTGGGCGGAGCCGGTGAGGCTGAGATCGGTTTCTTTCAGGATGTTTGCGGTAGCTTCGCTCATGCGACATTACTCCAGTATTCTTTATAACGAGCTATTTATTATAACAGCCTTTGTTTGTGAAAAACCATTGAGTTATCCGGGAATCACTCCCCCTGCAGCCGATTCTGGCTGCGCAGCTCGTACAGATGGCGCTCCGCATCGACCAGATGACGACCCCAATGCATATGGTAGCCATTGCGCCAGTCTTCAAGGGCCTGATCAGGTTCTTCCTCCAGCAGGCGCAATCCGTGTTTCAGTTCGCAGTAGATATCTGTCAGATCGTCGGCCAGGCTGCCACTCATACTCTGGCTGTCGCGCGCCACATCGAACTCCATCCAGTAGCCATCCCTGTTCCCCAGCAGATCCCTGAGCAGCACGAACAATTCGAATCGGGCATCCAGATCGGGCATCAGGGTATATTCATCTCCGCAGTCGCCCGTACCGAGCGCCTCCACACAGGCATGCAGGCGCGGAAGCAGCACGGACATCTCCCGCAGCCAGCTGGAGTCCGCCACCTCCACTTTTTCGATCAGGCCGCAATAGGCACGGGCAATCTCCGCCATCTCTTCGATATGTAGATTCATACCCCCTCTCCACTGGAACTGAATATTTTTAAAAAGAAACCGATGTTCCTAATTGTAGACGAGAAATCGGAAAAAGACCCTATGAGCGCAAAGTTTGGTCCCGATAGAATCTGTTACGAACAGGATGCTGGTGCAAGAATTGACTGTAATCTGGTCAGGAAAGACGCGCTTTCCCCCCGGGGCAGAGCCACCACCGCCGGGTGGCGGAAAGGAGGGGTGGTCAGTTCCTGGAAATTGACTTTCTCTCCATGGAGATCCAACAGCGGGCATCCGATTTTTTCCAACAACAGGGACGAAGGTCCAATGTCCCATAGAAAGGCGCCACGACTCATGTAGGCAAAGGTTCCTCCCTCCAGAATCCGCTTGAATATATAGATTGCCGAGCGGGGATACTTGCCGACCTGAACCCCCAGGGCCGCCTGGATTCGCTCCGGGGTCCTGTGCTCTTCTCGCAGCAGATCGTAAAAGCCCAAAGAAAGGTAGCACTCACTGGCCCACTGAGTCGGAGCCGGGATTTGCCGGTGATTTTGATCGAAAACACCGTCGGAATCGGCAAAGGCATAGTAGAGGGTATCCAGGGCGGGATAGAAATTCGCGCCGAAGAGAAAACAACCACGCTGCATCACACCAAAACTGATACCGAACCCGACGCTGCCCTCCAGATAGGGTTTGGTACCATCCAGAGGGTCGATCACGATGGTATATTCGGCGTCCGGTGGAGGCTGGCTTTGCGCATTGAACTCTTCGGAAATAACGGGGTACTCGCCGTACTCTTTTTTACAGAATGCCAGCAACCGCCGTTCCGTGTGAAGATCCACCTCGGAGAATACCTCATTGGCGGCCCAGGCATCCTCCATTGAATCATCGGTTTTGACCTGTGCCAACACTTCCGATTGACGGTCGAGCTGATAGCTGCCCAATTCCTGAAGCGTCTGGAACAGGAGATCGAGGCGATTGCGCAGTTTTTTAATCATGATACCGTGTGCTTCTGGAAGAGCAGGTTCCGGCTCGACCAGAAATAACCGATTCCGGAACCTACCACCAGCAGTAGCGTCAGCCCTGTGTAGAGCATCTCGTAGTAGTCAGCAAGCGGGGTTTGATCCGGTCGCAACCAGAACAGTAGCGCCAACACCAGAACCGTAATGCGGGTTGTCAGGGTGTGCTCCCTGGACGGTTCGAAAAAAACCGGCAGGGTGAGCAGGTAGGCGGCGACTCCCAGCAGGACGGCCATCTGCCAGGGCTCTGGCACAACCGCAATCAGGTAGACGCCAGCCAGAGGAACCGAAATCAGGTCGGTCTTTACCTTGGCGAAGATCGATGCGCTGATCACCACATTGCTGGCTCCGGCGAACTGTTTGATGAATACCACCAGCAGGTCGCGGGTCAGCAACACGAACAGGAACCACAAGGAGAGATGTTCTGCCTCGATCAGCATGATACAGAGGGCGAAATAGGATATATGGTCTACGATGGGGTCAAAATAGGCCCCGAATACCGACCGCATGTCATAACGTTTGGCAATGATCCCATCCCAGCAGTCGCCCACGAAAACGGCGGCAAAGGCCAGGGCGATTCCGATCCTGATGGTTTCGTCCTGGGTCATAAACCAGCCGATAAACAGGGGGAAGATCAGAAAAAACCGTAATACGGTTATCTGGTTCGGGGTCAGTAAGGGGCGGGTACGCTTTGTCATTGCCTGTCCATTCATCAAGGGGGGGGGAACCACCTATAGCGTCTTCAACTTCTCGATCAGGAAGTCATTGTCTTCTGTGTCCCGGACGGCGATGCGGACATAATTTCTGCCTTCGAAGCCGATCTTTCCGGTGCAATCCTTGATCAATATTTCGTACTCCTCCAGCAACAGAGTGGTCAACTCGGTGGCGGAGTACTTGTGCATCAGTTCGCACAGAAAATAGTTGGACTGAGACGGAATCACTCGCAGGAATTTTACCTCTTTTAGTTGCAGGAAGAAGCGGCCCCGCTCCACGGCGATCCGGGTAGCGGCACGCCGATAGTCTGATCGGTATTTACCGAAGATCTGCAGAAAAAACTCGCCAAAGGAGTTGATGTTCCAGATGGATATCCTCTCCCTGATCGAGGCGATCAGGTCGGCATCGCTGGTGGCGATAACCCCGAGTCGCAAACCCGGTACGCCGTAGCTCTTGCTAATGCTCTTGATGATGATCAGGTTGGGATGCCGTTGCAGCATATCGGATGAAATCAGAGTGTTATGGATGCCATCGGCAGTGAAATCGACAAAAGACTCATCGAGAATCAGGCGCTTGTTCTTTTTATTCAGGTGGCTGGCCAACCGGAGAACATCATCGGTGCAGAGATAGTGGCCACTCGGATTGTCCGGGTTGATCAGTAACAGGGTCTCGACCTGTTTCGAGAACTGTTTTAGATCCTCCAAACCGTAACTGTAGTCCGCATTATCCGGGATGAATTGAACCACATTGGTATCGCCGATTCTTTCGGGGTATTCATTGAACGTGGGGAAGATAACACCCACCTTGCCTTCGATGAAATCGAACAGCGCATTGATCAATTCGGTTGCGCCATTGCCGACAATGATCTCATTGGCGTCGCAGGCAAACATCTCCGAGGCCATCAGGTTCTGGATGCTCAGTCCAGATGGGTATTCCGTCAACAGGCTGCGGTAGTGATACCTCATTTCGTCCAGCATCCTGCGGGGCGGAAAATAGGGATTCACCAGATAGCAGAAATCCTTGAGAAACGGGAAACGCCAGTAGCCGCCAAACCGCCGCTGGTAGAGCCCGAGTTTTTCCCCCTCGGGAGCGAACAGGGTGCTCGCATTGTTCAGGTCCTTCTGGTCGTCGATTTCATACCATTTCTCGGTGGAGAGCCGGTGGACCTTCAGATCTTGGGTTTCGAGCAGCGTGATGACCCGCAGTACCTGCTCGTAATACTCATTTTTACCCAACGCCTGTTGATAGGCCTGCAGGAAAGGCACGTAGCTATTGATGGAAAAGTCGCGGGACAACTTATAGATGTTAACGGTCTTGTAATAGTCTTCGACTTTGCTGTAGTCGAAATCTTTCTTCGGAATGAACTGAATAATATTGTCTTCATCGTCCAGGGTAACGACGGTTCCGTCCATCCAGGCGTCGTATTTGGCGACGATGGCCAGGTTGGGGTGGGGATTCTCAATCAGGTCGAATATGATTTTTTCTTCGAAAATCAGATCGCTCTCGAGCAAAATCGTATCATCTTCCAGCAGATATTTCTTTGCCAGGAAGAGAGAGTAGATATTGTTGGTCTTATCGTAGACCTCGTTTTTCACATAAAGGATCTGCATCCCCTTGTATTTGTGACCCACCAGCTTTTCAACGTTTTCCGACTTGTACCCGACCACCAGTATGACCCGGTTCACCTCTGTCTTGGCCAGGGTGTCCAGCATACGTTCGATAAGGGTCCGCTCGTGAACCTTGACCATGCATTTGGTATTGTCCGCGGTGACCTTCCCGAGCCTCCTGCCCATTCCGGCAGCCAGAATAATTGCTTGCATCTGCTTCACCTTTGAACCGGGTTATGGTTCGGATCGACTATAAAAAGGAAAGAGCGAAACGCTCTTGGTTCCAATCTGAATATCACAGCGTTGCCTGTCGTACCAAGTCAGCTGTTGTGACAATACCGGCATTCTGCGGTATGGGAGTTTCAGCAATATCCTTCCCCCCCAGTTTCCCGCTGATGATGTACTCTTTTTGCATCATCTCCTGGGCCCATGTGATGACCGTGTCGATCACGGGTGTGGCCGTGCCTGTAATGGCCGCAACGCCCTTGATGATCAGCAAACCAAAAGGGATGTCTTCGGTAAAATAGCGGGATTGAAAATTTGGAATGAAGCCGTTTTCGGTCTTCAACATCGGTGTTGGAATTTCTTTGAATGAGGCAATGCCGGAGATCTTACATGTCAGTTCCTGTGCGTTGCGAACGCCATAATGTTCAAGCAACGGTAAAATGTAAGATAGGTCCAGAGGAATATGGGCAAAGATGTCGTGCACCTCCCGATCCATACTGATCAGCAATTCAGATGCAGCATCATCCCAGCTTTCGTAGAAAAGGATGCGTTCCTGCCAGAACTTACCTGCCTCATAGTCGTGAAAAAGTGTGTACATGCGGGCGGGATGAAGGATTGGATTGGAGGTGGCCAGGGTGTTCTCGAGAAAATTGTGCAAACAGCTCACCGGCATTTGCAGTACATCTTCAAGGATAGAGGCAATCTCGCTGCTTCGGTTCTGCGGGATGGCGGCGATCGCGATCCCTTCCTTTTTGGGGCTCCCGAAAACCTCTCTGCCGTAGCGGATAATGCGGCTGATATAGGGAACACGTTGTGCCCCAAAAATGGAGACGCTGGCTGAAGTACCCTGCAAGGCCTTTTGTACCAACCAGTCGAATCCACCGCTGCCTGGTAATGAACCGACCCAGACGTGCCCGGTCAGATGCGGCGCGATCATATTCAGGACGGCTGCGCGGGCATAGGCCGGCAGTGCCAGAATGACGAGGTCTGCGTTGGGGATGACCTCGCTGGCCTGGTTAGAGATCGAGTGGGGGCACCCGGTTGTGTTCCGTTCCTGGTCATCCAGAACCCGGATGGACTCGTCCCAAAGATCGGGTTTCCTGGTCAGTACCCGGATTTCAAGCCCTTTTCTCTGACTTAACAGCCCCGCCAGCACATGGGCAACATTGCCACCACCGCAGATTGCTATTCTCACGGTGCAGCTCCGTCACTTGATATTTTGCAGCTCACGTTCATTCGGTCAGGTGTCCAAATGTGCAGACAAAAGCTGAATCCACCCCCTGCAGTTGGAGCTTGCGCTGCCCTGGCATTGCGGGTAACTGCTGCTGAAAAGTTAAAGGGTGAGGCTCGTGGCGGAATCGCGGAGCACCGATCTGGTGATGCCCTGTTGGATTTCAGATGCCACGTATTGCAACTGACCAAGTGTACCACAAAAACAAGTATCTGATTACCTATGAATCGTAAGCCACCGAATCAGCTGAGCCTACTATACTTCAGCCCTGACGCACGTCTCAAACATCCAAGAGATACCAGGCACTTACAGCGTATCAGAAAAACTTTTTTCGCATAAAGGGTAGACGCGCCCAAATCTAGCCCCCGAGGGACAACGTCCGCAATTTTCCCGATTTTGCCGGGCAGCACCTTGATTTTCCATAACCGTTTGCAAAACCGCGTCCAGGCATGTGCAGGTTACATGTCAATGGGCATGTAACCTGATCCACCCCCGTAGCAGAGTAAGAACTCATGATCAATCGACTCTGACCCCTATTGATTGACCCCCATTGATTTTTTGCAGCTTTATGGTGTTATGCGACTTCTGTGAGTCTCTGATTTACAATGTGCCAAAATATGGATGTTTGCTCCTGCTTATGATCAAAATAATCCTCGAAAAAGCCAACATTGTTTAGTGGCTCGGAGTACGAATATCGCTCACCATCTTCACCAATTTCTGTTATCCAATCTTTTGGCTCATGTGAATCTATCACATCAAAGAGTTCAGGTGGGTAGAGATATGGTTTTCCAGAGTCGTTCAAGAGTCTGTAATCATCTGCCTCTATCCCTATGACAAAGTACGGTTGGTCTTCGGACAGATCAGTGTAGCTGGGATTCTTTGATTTGAGCTTAACAATCATTTCTCTTCGGCTACCTTAAGTTTGGTTTCTAATCTACCAATACCATAATGTTCATACCAGTGGTATTCGTGTAGAGTGCCTTCACTCTCGAATACTGGACTGCTTTTCTTGACCCATTTTGATCGTTGGCCTCCAGACTGGTCAAGGAGTCTTTGAACATCTCGGATACGCTTTCCTTTCGCGATTACCCGCGACTGAGCAATCAGTTCTTTTGTAAGTTCGATTGATCTTGCCCTCCAATGGATTGATGCGACAACTCCATGATAACCCGTCACCTGGAGCGCGGTAGCGCCCCAGGTGGTCGAAGTTGAATATGATGTTAGGCAATCTCTCCGTACGCTGGCAAGGAAGCAAAATGAAAGATTGCATTTTCCCCTATCTTCACAATTAACTATATACTATCACGAACAATCTCTCGACACGCACGGGGCAAAACTCATCCCTTGGCTGGCGTGGATGACAGGGTGAAAGCGACCAAACCAATCGACAATCCAGGGCGCCAGCCCACATGCATCCTAGCCCTGCCCTTTACCCACAAGTAGGGTGGATTAGCGGCGCATTGGCAGGGATTTTGCGTTTCACACGCCACCTGAGCGCCGCGTAATCCACCGGGCCGGCAGATGGTGGGTACGAGGGCCCCAGATTACAGCAAAATGTGCGCCATGCGCGGGCTCTCCTATGCACCATGGCTCTTTGCTTTCTGATATGGGATGATTTGAACGTATAGATTTTATTTGGCGTCTGCGGAACGAGTCGCCTTTCGCATGAGTATGGCGCGACAGCCTGCGAGCCTGGTTCGAAGCGAGGACAGAAAAATGAGTATCGAGGGTGTATGGAGAGTGGAGATGTTGGGCCCCTATGGATGGGAACAGCTCAGCACCGCGTTTTTGCAGAACGGCCGCTACCTTGGGGCGGGTGCCGATCATCACTCGATTGGCAGCTACACATCGAGTGACGGCATCGTCAAGGTGAAGTTACGCCTGACCCAGCACGACCAGACCCGCACCGTGTTCGGAAGCAAAAAGAAACAGGTCGATATCCACATAGAAGGGAAGATAAAAAAATCGGGCAAGGTCACCGCCATTGCCCACCCACCCGGAGACAGCAAATTCAACATCAAGATGCGCCTGACCCGGCTGGGTGAGCTGGACTGACCTGTCCCCTGTCGGTCAGGAGAGGATTAGGGTCGCGCTGATGAAGTTTATTCTCTTCGGGAGAAAGAGATGCGATTTTCACTGTCGATAATCGGTTTTCTGGCGGCAACGACTGGTTTCGCGGCAGCGAGCGATGACACGGCGGAAAAGTATTTCCCGCAAAAGCTGACCGCTCAACAGCTGCTCTACTATTGTGCCTCGAGCGCCCTGTCGAGTTCCGGACGAAACAGACAGAACTACTGTTCGGGATTCGTCAGCGGTGTGGAGGAATCGGTCCGGCTGCTCGACACCGACGGCCATGCCGGTAATAAAAAATTTATCTGCACACCCGAGGGAAAGCTGGCCAGCGACTTCAGGGAGGTCTATATCAGGTATGCATCCAGGAAGGGCACCGATCTCAGCCGACCCGCCGCGCTGGTCGTGCTGGAGGCACTCGAAGCCGCCTATCCTTGTGGAGAATAATTGCGTGGTGGATGGTCGACTCCTGCTGCGCACTTCAATCGAAACGGAGAACTGACAATGAGGAAAGTTATCTTGCGACTCTGTGTGGTGTCGACCTGTCTTGCTGCCGGCACGCTGCCTGCTGTCGGAGAGGAACACGGCAGTGCCACCGACCCCATCCGGGAGCGGAGCCAGGAGACGTCGCGACAGAGTTCCAGCGGTGCGGAAGAACGTCAGGGGCGGGCCACCAATACCGAGAAGACGGATCGGGGCCACAAGGACGAGGAGATCGGCAACGCCCCCCCGCCCCCGGTCAGGGTCCGGAAAAAACCAGCCCTCTATTGAGACTGTCCGGCTGTCCCTCAGCTGATAGATCAGCCCATCACCGCTGAGAGCAGCGCCATGCGCAGATAGACGCTGCCCCGGGACTGGCTAAAGAAGCCGTTGTGGGGTGAGTCGTTGATCATCTCCCCATAGTCATGCTGGGAGCGATCCGGGTAGAGGACCATCGCATCCGGCTTCAGAAAATCTTTGAGTTCGATCACGTCCATCCGGCTCATGCCCTGTTTCGGCGGCTGATGGACGTAGATGAGATCCAGGGTCGGCAGAGTCTTTCTGTAACTCTCCAGGATGGTGTCTACGGGCAACAGGTCGGCGGGAATCTCGATATCCAGGCCGGCCTGTTTCAGCGCCTCCAGCTCCCCCTCCCTGAAATACTGGGCATAGCGTTCCATCAACACGATTCTGTTCACCATCTGGGGGAACCTGGCCAGGGTATAGAGAAAACTGCGGATGGTGCGGGTATTGAAAGGATTCCCGAAGATACCGATCTGCAACCGCTGTTCCTTCGGAACCTCCCCCGTCAGCAGCTCGGGGCGCCACTTGGCAAGGGTGTACACGTCTGCGAGGCCGTGGGTCGGGTTCTCGTCCGCCCCGTTGCCTGCATTGATCACCGGGATGCGAAAATACTTCAGCATCTCCAGCAGTTGAGCTTCGTCTGGCGTGTGCAGCAGCGCGATGTCACCACTACTGTTGCAGATCTCCGCCATCTCCGAAAGATCCCTCCTGCTGCTCACCGCCTCCTCGACGGTCCGCTCCACGTTGAGAAAGCTGCCACCCAGGCAGAGCCAGGCCCGATTGAAGCAGAGCCGGGTAGGGGTACGACTGTTGTCCAGAAACAGAACGGCCATCACCCGACAGATCAGGGGATGAGTATGCGCGCCCTGCTGCTCCGATTCATAGACTGCGGCACGCCGGAACAGCTGCAACAGCAGATCTGCATCGAAGTGCCAGGCGGAGACGATGTGCTTGTTGCGCAGTGCTTCGAGCAGTTCCGCCTGCTCCGGTATATGATCTCTCAGGCGGGCCGCATTTTCGGGCCTGGCGACCAGGTGCTGCCGGAGCACCGGCTCGTCGGGTGGTGAAGGGAATGCATCTGCTGGCATGGTGCCTCCTCAATGAAGCTTTAGTGTAACCGCTCATGGAATCAACAGGCATTTAGCCACGGATTAACGCGGATCAAAAACCAGCAATTCCAAATGTGAAAAGAAACTCACCACGAAGCGCACGAAGACCACGAAGACCACGAAGAAACACCAAAAACAAGGTATCCTCGTGTCCTTCAGACCTCGCCATTTCCGTTCAAAACGTCTCATTAAATGGACAGGATTAACAGGATTGCTCAGGATTTACAGGTTTATGTAATCCTGTTGATCTTGTGAAATCCTGTTAATCCTGTCATTTTTTTGGTGCCGGCTACGGACTGTACCGGTTGCAGCGTGTCCAATTTTCGTCTGAAAATATATTTTTTAATAAAACCAATAAGTTACATATCTATGGTCTAATCATGGTGTTGAGGTCTGACCTAGTACCTAGTACCTAGTACCTAGTACCTAGTACCTAGTACCTAGTACCTAGTACCTAGTACCTAGTACCTAGCTCCTAGTACCTGCTTTTATGGTCCCCCACTGTGGACGATCTCGTAGTACATCGCCTCCAGTTCCCGTTTGTGCTTTGTCTCTTCGTTGGCCAGGTATTCGAACAGGTCGTGGATTGCACCCGGCCCGGTGTGGTCCGCGAGATCCCGGTACTGTTTCATCGCGGCATCCTCCCGGCTCAGCGCATACTGCAGTATCGCCTGATCATCCGGGTTTTCACCCAGGTCGGGCAGATGGATGTGGTCGGAGAACTTGTGATCCTCCACCGGGGTCTCGATCTCGTCGCGCAGAAGTGCCACGATATCGGGGTTACTGGCCAGGCCGCTGAACATCTCGTAGTGCCCCTTCTCCTCCTCCGCCAGCTCCTCCACCAGGTAGCGGATTCGCTTGCTCACCTTCGGGATCAGGCTGGTATAGAACTCGTATGCCTTCTGTTCGAAAGAGGTGGCCACCTCCAGGATCTCGGCCAGGCGCTTCTTCGAGCGAATGCGCTGATACGACTCCGAGTGGCCTTCGCCATGTTCACTCATGGGTCTCTCCTGAACTTCGTCAATGAAGTTTTGAATCGCTCTATTCAGTCCGCCAGCGTGCTGTCGATACTGGCGGCTACCCGGTGACCGTCTGCCACCGCATGCACCACGTCGGGGCCGGTCACCATATCGCCCGCGGCCCACAGCCAGGAGACCGAGGTATGCCCCTCTTCGTCGACCCGGAGCCGGCCCCGGTTCCACTCCAGCTGCTCGGTCAGCTTATCTCCCAGCAGCGCGGTGTCGGTCATCTGCCCGATCGCCTCGATCACCATGTGGCCCGGGTGAAACTGCTCATCGGACTCATCGTAGCTGGGGGCGAAACGCCCCTTCTCATCGAAGATAGAGAGTACCCCGAGGGTCTTGAGCCCCTGCAGCTCGCCCTGCCCGTCGATGACACACCCCTTCGGGCCGCGGCTGTCCAGGATCTCGACGCCCTCTTCCCGCGCCTCCTTCACCTCCTCCGGGTCGGCCAGGAAGTGATCGAAATCCTCCAGTGCCACCACCGTAACCCGCACCTCGCCATAGGCCTGCCGCTGCAGCCGGGCCAGGCTGCGGGCGATATCCATGGCCACGTTGCCGCCACCGATCACCACCGCCGAGTCAGGGATATCGAACTTCTCCCCTTCGGTGATCATCCGCAACAGCTCTACCGATCTTCGCACATTCTCGTGGTCACTGCCGGGAATGCGGGTGGAGCGCCCCATCTGCAGCCCCAGGGCGATCAGCACCGCATCGTACTCCTGCTGCAGCTGCTGCATGGTCACATCCCTGCCGACCCGGGTATTGTAGCGGATCCCCACCCCCAGCGAGGTGATCACCGCTACGTCCGCATCCAGCCGATCATAGGGGAGGCGGTACTCGGGGATGCCGTAACGGGTCATCCCCCCCGCCTTCTCCAGGGCCTCGTAGACGGTGACCTCGTGCCCCTTTTTCACCAGATCGAAGGCGGCGGTGAGCCCGGCCGGCCCGGCGCCGATAACGGCCACCTTCCTGCCGGTGAGGTAGTCCACCTTGCCTTCTGCCGCGATCTCGCGGACCCGCTCGTCACTGACCGAATCCATGGCGTAACGCTTCAGCCAGCGAATCGCCACCGGGTCGCCCCGGCGGCCGATAGAGCAGGCGGTCTCGCAGCGCCGGGTGCAGACCCGCCCACAGATGTGAGAAAAGGGGTTGGTGCGATAGATCTGACGCACCGCCTCATCCAGGTTGCCCTCCCAGATGGCCCGGATGTACTCCGGGGCATGCATGTGGGTGGGGCAGGAGTCATGACACATGCCGCACTGGACACAGCGTGACGCCTCGATAATCGCCTGCTGGTCGCTGTAGCCGGCGACGATCTCGGCGAACGATCCGATCCGCTCACCGCTCTCCATCTCGGTCATGGGCTGACGTTCCAGATCGACCAGATCTGCATCTACCGACTTGTCCCAACCCTTGGGAAAATAGTGGCCGTGGATGCCGTTGGGGTCGGGTAGCACGAAATAGCTGTCCAGCTCGTCCTCACGGCAGGTATGCACGTACTCCCGGGAGAGGGCCAGGGAACCGGTGGGGCAGATATCGACGCACAACCCGCACCAGCAGCAGCGGCCGTAATCGATGGCCGGGCGCTCGTTGCGCACCCCCTTGACCGGGTCCTCCGGCAGCCCCGGTATCTTCACCATGGTGATGGCTGCGTTGTCACACACCTTCTGGCAGGTGCTGCAGCCGATGCAGAGTTCCCAGTCATTGACGTGAAAGCCCCGATAGTTGGCGGATGCCTCCCGGGGTTCGAGGGGCTCGGTCACCGAGCCCCGGCCCAGGAAGGCGAGGTTCTTCAGCGGATTGAGAATACTGCCTTTGGATTTATAGCTGATACCGGACATGGGTTCGGGTTTCGTGCTTCCTGTATTGGTTCGTTGGTTCGATTCAGCGGCCGGACCGCAGGCCTGAACCGTAGGCCGGATAAGCGCAGCGCATCCGGCATGCTGCCAGGCGCTGTTCCGCCGGATGCGCTGCGCTTATCCGGCCTACAGCAACAGATACAGATACAGATACAGTCACCGGTCCACCTCGGGGGGACAGGCGTCCAGTGAGAACATGATCTGGGCGATATCCTCCAGCCGCGATCCTACGGCGAGCCGCTCCAGCACCTGCACCGCATGCATGCTGGAAGGGCCCCGCACGTGCACCCGGTAGGGTTTCCCGCCGCCGGTGGAGACCACATAGTAGGCGAGTTCCCCCTTGGAGGACTCGACCCGGGTATAAGCTTCACCTGCGGGAACGTTCCAGGCCAGCGGGTTGGGTATCGGGCAGCGGATGGGCCCGTCGATCTCCGGCAACCGATCGATCACCTGTCGCAGTATGTGGATACTCTGCTGCAGTTCACTGCGACGCACCAGGTTGCGGGCAAGGGCATCTCCCCCCGCTTCCGTCGGTACATCAAACTCCAGCCGGCCGTAGACCAGATAGGGGTCGTCCCGGCGCACGTCCAGCGCCAGGCCGGTGGCGCGCAGGTTGGGGCCGGTGACACCCCACTTGAGTGCCTGCGCCTGGGTCATGGTGCCCACGTCCCGGGCGCGCCTGACGAACACCTGGTTGGTAAAGAAGAGGTTGTCGTAGTCCGGCAGCCGGGACTCCAGATAGTCGAGCAGGCCGCTGAGGCGTCCGAGATAACCTTCCGGCAGGTCACGGCGCACACCGCCGGGAATGTTATAGATGTGGTAGACACGACCACCGGTGAGCTCCTCGAAACGATCGAGGATCAGATCCCGGTCGGCGATGCCCCAGAACATGGGGGTGTACATGCCGGTGGTGGCCGCATGCCCGCCGAAGGCGAACAGGTGCGCCGCCACCCGGGACATCTCCAGCTGCATCACCCGGATCCACTGGGCCCGTTCAGGCACTTCCAGGCCGCACAGCTCCTCGATCGCCAGTGCGTAGCAGACCTCCATCGGCACCGGGTCGGGTACGCAGATGCGGGGCACCAGGGCGATGTTCTGGATCCACAACCGCCCCTCCATCAGTTTTTCGAAGCCCCGGTGCAGATAACCGCCATCCGCCCTGGCCTCGAGCACCCGGTCACCGTTCAGCTTCACCTTGAAGGCATAGTTACCCTCGATCCCAGGGTGGTTGGGTCCGAAGTTGAGCTCATACTCGTTGCTCGGCGGATGATTGACCGCCTGATAGTTTTCCGGTCTCACCAGCGTATGTCCTCGGGCCGGGTGGTCACACCACCGCCCTCCTCTTCCAGCTCCTTGAGCCAGTCGGGGTGATAGGGCTGCCACTCGAACTGTTGATTGACGAATGCCTCGGAGTCGAACTCCTTGCGCATCGGCGGCGGTCCATCCCATTCGGTGAGAATGAACTTTTCCATATCCGGGCTGCCCTCGAAAAAGACCCCGAACATTTCGTGGATGTCACGTTCAAAAAAGGCGGCTGGTTCATACAGATCATAGATCGAGAGATAGACACCCGGATCGCGGGGAATGCGGGTATGGGCGGAGACCAGCGACTGGGTCTCGTAGGACCAGACATGATAGACCAGCTCGAACTCACCGTCGTCCGGCCAGTCCACACAGGTGATCGCCGACAGGTGCACATAACTGGCACGCCCCTGCAGCAGCTCAAGCAGGGTCGGCAGGGCATCCATGGCCACGTCGATACGCACCCGGCGGGTGCTCTTACGCCGGAACTTTATGCCCTCGATCTCTTGCAGCAGATTGTCGAGCCAGACGTTGAGGTTTTTATCCATAGTTCTGCTCCATCATTCGGTCCTTGCCTTCAACCGGGTGCGCAGCGCATCCAGGGGCACCTCATTCTGCTCCAGCAGGTCTGTGTGCTCGCCCAGGGTCTGGTCCGTCATCATGCCATAGTGGTGCGCCTCGGCGATCACGTCGGTCGGGGTCTGCCACTTCTCGCCAAACAGCCTCTGCTGATTGCCGAGATAGAAATCGTAGTTCTGATAGTACTTCTTCCAGGCGTCTCCCCGGCCGGTTCGGATATCTTCCATCAGTGCCCGCAATCCGGAGATGACCGCCTCCGGCCGGGGCATGCAGCCGGCGATGTAGACATCCACCGGGATATAGTCCTTGAGCACTTTGGCGGTGGCGTAACTCTGCCAGTACATGCCGCCGTTGACGGTGCAGGAGCAGATCCCGATCACGTACTTGGGCGACGGCATCTGCTCATAGGTGAGGATGATGCGCTTCAGGGTCTTGACCGACACGTAGCCGGTCACCAGCAGGATATCCGCCTGGCGCGGAGTCACCATCGGCTGGATGCCGAGACGCTCCATGTCGAAGCGTGAGGTCATGGCCGGTGGCAGCTCGATCGCCCCGCAACCGGTGCAGTAGTGGAGCATGAACATGGAACGGGATTGACAAAAACGGACCAGCTCGTCGAACACCCGGGCCAGTGGGTTGGTGCGCCTGGCCGGTTCCGGCGGTGGTGGTCGCTGGATGATCTCTATCTTTTTGATATCTTTCATTTGACTCGTTTCATAATCCTGTAGGCCCGATAAGCGTAGCGCATCGGGCGGATTCCTGCGCCGTGGCATGCCGGATGCGCTTCGCTTAGCCGGCCTACGTCCCTGCCGGTACACCAATCCGATGTAGGCCCGATAAGCGCAGCGCATCGGGCGGATCCCTGCGCCGTGGCGTGCCGGATGCGCTTCGCTTATCCGGCCTACGTCCTGCGAAGCCCAACGACCCATGGCTGTGGGTGCAATTTCTGTCCCTTCTGACCCATGACGCCAGGATTCTCTCAATTCATTACGAATGCCAGCCCCAGCAGGCCCGCCATCACCGGCCACTTCCACATCAGGCGTACCAGATCCTCGGTGCGGAAGCGGGGGAACAGCATGGCGATGGTCATGGGGATGGCCACTACCGCGAAGATCTTGGGCAGGAAGGTGAGCCAGTTCTCGCCGCCGCCCAGAAACAGGATGGTATAGAGCACGCCGGCGGTGTAGTACTGGAAGGACTGCATCACGAACAGGCCACCCATAAACTTGCCGCTCATCTCCACCATCGGACCGGTGGCGATCTCCGCCGGCGCGATGTAGACCTCGAACGGCTGCTTGCCCATCATCCCCTGCAGGGCGAACAGGGCGGCCAGTGCCAGCAGCGGCATCTCCATCATCCCCCAGCCGGAGACCCCGTGGGCCTGCTGGATCGCAGCGATCTCGGCCAGATTGGTGGTCTGGTAGTGAAAGGCGACCCCGAACACCACGATGACGAAGGGGATGTCATAGGCCAGCATGGCGGTCAGCGCACGGGAGATACCGATGGAACCGTTGGGGTTGGCGCACTGCCCCACCCCCAGCGCCATTCCCAGGGTCGGCACCATCAGAAAATAGATGAGGGTGATGAGCCCCCCTTTGTCCGCCAGGCCATCCATGCCCGGCACCGGCAGCAGGGCCTCCGCGGCGATATAACCGCCCACCGCCATCATGATGCCCAGTTCGTGGATGAAACCATGGGAGATCTGGGTCTGCTTGCTGTAGAGCTTGACGATGTCGTAGATCGGCTGCAGCAGGGGCGGCCCCACCCGCCGCTGGATCTGGGCTGCGATGCGACGCATCATCAACACCATGGCAAGGCCGATCACGAACGCCAGCAGCGGCATCAGCGTCAGCTCGAGAAGGAGTTCCTGCCAGCTCATCGGATGTTCACCCATGAAAGCGCGATAACCACGGTTATCAGCAGATAGATCGACGGCTGCACCTGCCGGTAGAGACCCTGCATCGCCAGGGAGAGGGCATCGGTCAGGGAGACCAGTGCCGACTCCGCCCAGCGGAAACTCTTGCGGTACCAGGGCCCGATCAGATGCAGCAGGCCGGGATAGAAGTTGTCGCTGTATTGATAACGCACATCGGCCGAGAGAAAGTGGCCACCCGCATAGTTGTCCAGCTGGTGCACCCGCTGGCTGCGCCCGGTGGAGTAGAAGATCAGGGCGCCGATGGCGATACCCGCGATCAGCAGGGAGTTTATCCAGATCATGTCCAGGCCACCCTGAGCGAAATGCACCCCGCCCAGGTGGTGGGCGAGCACCGGCAGACCGACGCTGGCCTGCAGTGCGCTGATCCAGTCCAGCACCACCCCCGGGAAGTATCCGGTCAGGAACACGATCGCCGCCAGCGACAGCATCGGCAGGGTCATGCTCCAGGGCGCCTCCTCTACCTTGGCGTGTTCCAGCCGCAGCTGCCCCAGGAAGCTGTTATGGATCAGCTTGTAGACGCTGAGGATAGTGCCCAGCGTGCCGATCACCGCCCCGACGAACAACAGCGGCATCCCTTCGGCCACCAGAGATCGGTAGATCAACCATTTGGAGACGAAGCCGTTCATGGGCGGCAGCCCCGCCAGGCCGATGATACCGACCAGCATGGCGATGAAGGTGAGCGGCATGCGGGTGACCAGGCCGCCCAGCTGATTGAGGTCGGCGGTGCCGGTGCGGTACATGATGGCGCTCACGGACATGAACAGCATCGCCTGGTAGGTGGCGTAGTTGAACACGTGCATCAGACCACCAGCGCTGCCCAGGTCGTCCATGATCACCACCCCCAGCAGCATATAGCCGGTCTGACCCACGCCGTGCCAGGCCAGCAGCCGGCGGGCGTCGTGCTGGCGCAGCGCGATGTAGGTGGGGAAGATCATGGTGAATACCGCCACCCAGGCGAGCAGGTCACGGGCATCCAGAAAGGTGTAGGGGATCGACATCCCCACCAGCCGGCCGATACCCACCAGCTGGATGATCACCAGGATCAGGGCGAACAGGCCCATCCGGGACGAGATGGCACCGAGAAAGGCGGCACCCGGGCCAGGTGTCTCCGCATAGGCCTTGGCCTGCCACAGATGGACCGGCACCAGTGCCATCTTCACCCCGAAGCCTCCGCCGAACAAGAGCAGCAACAGCCACAGGGTGCCATTCGACATCCCTGGCACGGCCGCCGCCAGGGCGGCGAACTCAAAACTGCCGGTCTGGGCATGCACCATCACTATCCCCATCAGGATCGCCATGGCACCGGCGATGGCGTAGGTAAGATAGCGCATGGCATAGCCCATGGCCCGCGTGCTCGCCAGCCCCATGATCAGGAAACTGGCCCAGCTCACCAGCTCCCAGCCAATGAACAGGCTCAACAGATCGCCACTGGCCAGCAGCACCAGCATACTGAACACATTGAGCGCCAGAGCGGAGTGAAACAGCCGCAGACTGTTGCCCTGGGCTCGGTAGTGATCGGCCCAGCCACCGGAGGCGAACCAGCTACTGAAGAAACCGGCGCCGACGGTGATCAGGGCAAAGAACCAGGAGAGGGAGTCGAAGCGCCAGTGCATCGTCTGACCCAGCAGCTGGAAGCTGATGGAGGAGTCGGCCACTTCCGGACCGTACCCCATACCCCACATCTTGACCAGCGCCAGCCCCTGGGCCGCGTACAGCAAGGTGGCGATCCAACCGGCCGACCGGATGTTGCCGGCGGCCAGGGTGAAGACGGCGGTAAGTGCCGACAGCAGCAGTAGGTGATCCAGCGGCGTCATATCGGGTTCCGGGTCGGGACCGGGTTTACGGCCTCTATATATTGATTCACGTCGACGGTCTGGGCGGCGATCCCTTGCAACCGGTCGGCCAGGGGCGCGAGCAGGAACACAGCGGCGATCAGACCGGCGCCCAGCATCGAACTGATGGCCAGATCGAGCCGCCCGTGACCCGGCGGCGTACCAGTCGAAGGGGCCTTCTGATACATCCGCGCAATGATCCGGAACAGGTAGTTCGCCTCCAGCACCATCCCCAGCATGATCACCACCGCGCCGGTGTAATAGAGGGCCGCCCCCATCTGGGCCAGGGAGGTGAGCACCAGCAGCTTGGCCCAGAACCCGGGCAGCGGCGGTATCCCCAGCAGCGAGAGGGAAAAGAGTACGAACAGAGCCGCACCCAGGGGCGAGGCCTTGGCCGCGCCGGTCAGGCCGGCAAGCGAGCCGTCCCAGCGTTCGGCCAGCAGAAACAGGGCCGGTTTTATCAGCAGGTGGTGCAGGGCCATTGCCAGCCCCGCGAACACCCCGGCCTCACCCGGAACGGAAAAGGCGATGAAAACGATGCCAAGCTGGCCAATGGAGGAGTAGGCGAGCACCCGGGGGAGGTCGCGCGCGCGCCAGGCCGCCAGTTCCCCGGTAAGCACCCCGAGAATCCCCAGCACCAGCAGCAGGGTGTGGGCCTCGGGCTGGGGAAAGATGAGCACCAGCAGGCGCAGGATCACCACCACCGCCAGCTTGGAGACCAGACCGGCGAGCAGCGCCGAGACCCGCTTGGGCGCCGTGGCATAGATCTCGGGCACCCAGGTGTTGACCGGGAACAACTCCGCCTTGACGCCGATGCCGATCAGCAGCAGCACGAAGGCGGAGAGCCCCTGCAGGTCGTTCAGCTTCTCCGGGGCCAGTTGTGCCAGCTGGGCCAGGTTGAGGGTGCCGGTGGCGTCATAGATCAGGGCGATGCCCGCCAGGCTGAGGGCAGCGCCGAAACCACTGATGATCAGATAGCGAATCGCCGCGGCGAAGGCGGCCGGCGTGCGCAGGCTGACCGCCAGGCCGTAGGAGACCACCGCCACCAGTTCATAGAAGACGTAGATATTGAACAGGTCACCGGAGAGGGCGAGGCCGCTGCCGGATCCCGCCAGCAGCAGTGTCAGGGTCTGCTGGCGCAGCCCGCCTCTGTTCCCATAGGGCCAGAGCAGCAGGGTGCCGAAGGAGACGGCGATGGCGAACAGCAGCGCCAGCTGGTCCACATAGAGCACGATCCCAAGGGGGGGGCGAAAACCGCCCAGCTCGAGGCTGACCGCACCCGTTCCCAGCTGCAGCCAGGCCGAGGCACCGATAAAGGTGGTGATCAGCAGCACCAGTGGGCCGGACCAGCGGGCGGCCAGGGTGGAAAAACGGTCGATCACCGGCAGCAGAAAGGCGGTGATCAGAGGCAGCACCACCAGCAGGATCAGGTTGTTCACTAGTACTCTCCCTGCTGTGGCTTCGGGCTGCCCGGATACGGCTCCGGCACCTCGTTGCTGGAAGGCAGTTCCAGTCCCGCCTGATCACAGATGTCCCGCTCCATCCGCCGGCGGATCTCCCGCATCTCGAAGGTACCGTAGGCCCGGTGCACCCGCAGCACCAGCCCGAGGGCCAGCGCCTGCACCCCCAGGGCGATCACGATGGCGGTCAGTACCAGCGCCTGGGGTACCGGGTCCACCATGGAAGCGGGGACCACCCCGTCGAGGATGATCGGCGCCGAGGCACCGCTGCGGTAACCGGTCAACACCAGCAGCAGACTGGCGCCCGACTCCAGCAGGGCCAGCCCGAACACCATGCGCATCAGATGCCCCGACAGGACCAGCGCAGCGGTGCCGATAAGCATCAACCCCAGCGCCCCGGCAAACATCAGGGTTCCCATATCCATCACTCTTCCGCCCCCATCTCCGCCAGACTCGCCAGCAGCCCCGCCAGTTCCGCCCCGACCTTGAGCCCTACGGCCAGATACAGCATGGGCAGGGTGCCGGCGGAGAGCAGGGTGCCCAGGGTGCCGACACCCAGCAGCGGGGTGAGGAACGCCTCCCCCTCGAACAGGGCGAGCAGACCGATCAGGATGAAGGTGGCGCCGGCCAGCCCCTCGATGAGCGTTGTCATCCGGTGCTCCAGGCGGGACGCCGGCCGCGCCAACTGGGGCATAAAGAAGGCCGCCGCCAGGATCACCCCTCCCTGGAAACCGCCACCGGGGGTGAGGTGGCCGTGAAAGATGATATAGAGCCCCACCACCAGCAGCAGCGGAAAGAAGAGATCGGCGCCGGCCCGGACGATGGGCCCCGCCTCCGGGTCCGCCAGCCGGTCGCCGGGCTCCCGGCCGAGCGCCAGGCCGGCCGCGGTTGCGGCGGTGAACAGGATAGTCAGTTCCAGCAGGGTGTCGAATCCCCGGTAGGCCAGCACGACCGAGGTGACGAGATTGGCGGCCCCCACCTGGGCGGGCGCGGCGGCATTGATCGCATCACCGACGATCATCGGTGGCTGGCCGAAGTTCAGGCGCTGCAGGATGGCGGCCAGCAACAACCCCAGGCCCGCCAGGAACAGCAGGGAGGTGAGGCGGCGCATACTATTGTACTGTCTCATACCGGATCGAGGTTCTCAGCAGACCGAAAAGGGTTTCTCTAGGAGCCTGTCCGAGAATAGAGAACCTACTGCGGGAAACCCACTTTGGCCAGATTTCCCGATTAAATTCGTTAAATATGTCCAATATTCGCCTCATTTAATCGAAAAATCTGACTCAAAATGGATTCCCCTCGCTACGGATCCTATTCTCGGACAGGCTCCTAGGACATAGAATGCGGTGAGCATGCGGTAACGTTTCAGGTTCATCGCTGTGGTTCCCGACCCGGCAACTTTTTTACCGCATCGCCGGGCACTCCGGTGTCTATTCGCCAGAGGCCCACCCGCCGCAGCACCAGGGCGAACAGCACGCTGCTGAGGCCGGCGCCGATGGCCGCCTCTGTCATGGCCACGTCCGGTGCCCGCACGATCACGAACAGCACCGACAGCCCGAGGGAGACCACCGACCAGGCCGCCAGCACCGCCAGATAGTGTTGCAGCAGCAGCACGGCCACTGCGGCACCCAGCATGACGACGACGATGATCAATACCAGCCACTCCATGGATTACCCCTTCTCGTCAGAACCCGGTTTCTCTTCCGCCCGCCACGGCTTGATCCCTGCGATGCGGGCAGCCCGGGCCACGGCGGAGGAGCCCACCGGGTTGGTGAAGAGCACGAAGCCGGCGATCACCAGCAGCTTAGGCCACCAGTCCGGGTGATGAAAACCGATCCCCAGCAGCAGGGACATGGCGCCCAGGGTGGACGACTTGGTACCCGCCTGCAGCCGGTTATAGACATCGGGCATGCGGATCAGCCCGAGGCTGCCCAGGGCGATGAACAGGGCACCCACCACCAGAAAAATATCTCCGAAATGGATCATTTTCTGTTCCCCTCGATGGCCCGTGCCATAGCGACCGTGCCGACGAAGGCGAGGGTGCCGTAGACCAGCGCGACGTCCAGATAGACCGGGTTGTCGAATACGCTGGCCAGCAGTGCCAGACCCCCGGTGGTGATGACACCCAGGGTGTCTGCCGCCACCACCCGGTCGGGCGTAGTGGGCCCTAGAAACAGCCGGATGGCCGCCAGCAGGATACCGGCAGCGATCAGGAACAGCGCGGTCCACTCCAGGATAACGGGAAGCGTGAGGGTCATATCAAAAATCTGCTGAGGCGCGATTCGAAGGAACCGGCGATCTCACGGGTGATCTCTTCCGGACTCATCCCCGGCGGAGAATAGACCCAGTGCACCAGCAGCCGGTCACCCTCGATGTCCACCGTGAGCGTACCCGGCGTCAGGGTGATGGTGTTGGCCAGCAGCATCCGCCCCAGAGGCGATTTGAGGCCGGTGCGAATCTCCACCAGTTCCGGGCGGATGGGCAGGGAGGGCGCCAGCACCCGGCGCGCCAGATCGAGGTTGGCACCAACCAGGGCGATGAAGAAATCCACCAGGTAAGCGAGGATGTACACCGGCGCCATCCAGCTGAAGCGAAAACCGGTGAAGATCCCGAAGCGGGAACCGAACAGCAGGGTAACCGCCAGGGAGACCAGTGCGCCGGCAGCCAGCTCCTCAACAGCGAGACTGCCTGCCAACAGCAGCCAGAGCAGCAGTGACACGAAGAACACCAGGGCCTGGTGCTTCCAGGAAAGGGATGGGATATCGGGGGAGTCATTCATCGCTGAAACCGGGGCACCTGCAACCATCTGAAGACGCACGAATATTACGCGCGGACTGTTACGGTTTTATGAAACTGCAGGCGGCCCGCCTGCAGATCAGGGTGCATCATACTGCTATCGGGCGGCCGTTCATACCCGATCGATTACATGGTTATTACCACTCCTCCCGGCACTCGGGGGTGCGCGTGCCCGCGAGATGTACAATTTCACCCAGCAGGTTGAATATTATCACTAAGATAGTATTTCCATAGCAATAGACTGGTCTATGCTATGCATGGCTAACCTATATCTTCAAACGCAACCGTTCAGTCCCCCCCTCCTGAAATCCCCTCTCCCTCAGGGAGAGGGGTTCAAAACGGCAGGGGGAGTGAACGGTTACC
>JAUXBK010000012.1 GCA_030619405.1 Sedimenticola sp.
CCAGGCGTGTAATCCGGTGATCATCGGTGGAGGCCCAGCGTGCAACCCCGTCCGATTCGGCATCTGTCCGCATGCTGCGAAACTTGTGAATCCGGAAGGGTTTGCCGTTGCGACCGACACGCGCCTGGTGATAGAAGATCGGGTCACGCCCTGTGGATTCGATCAGACTGGCTATGCCAACCAGAAGGATGAAAGGGGAAAACAGCACCAGCAGCAATAGACTGACCAATATATCGATGATCCGCTTTACGTTCTGGGCAACCACTCCCACATGAAACCCGGGAGAGTAGTAGATCCAGCTCGGATGCAACAGATCGATATTGACCCTTGACGTCTCTTTTTCGAAGAAAGTAAGCAGATCGAAGACCACGATGCCGGACATCTTGCAGTCCAGGATATCGTCCACTGGCAGCCCCTTACGGCGGTCATCCACGGCAATAACGATCTCACTGACCTCCAGCTCGAAAGCCAGGTCAGCCAGGGCACCGGTCAATTCGATCTGCCGGTCGTCTGAAATGATATTGCTGCCATGTTCCAACCGCACATACTTCACCACCGTGAACCCAATATTCTTTGGTTCACTCTCCTCCGTCTGGGCGATCCGGGCGGCGTTGATTCCGGTACCCAGTACCAGTACCCGCTGCTTCTGGGAGTCTACCCCTACGATCCGGAAGAAGACCAGTCGCAGGAGCAATACCCCGGCGATCGAGAGCAGCATGGCCAGCCCGAATATGCCGCGCCCCTGAAACAGGTCGGGAAAGGTATAAAACAGCAGACTCATGGCCATGGAGGCCAGAAAGAAGCTCACGCCAAGTCTGACCAGCAGTGCCGCCGTGCCTGTGAGACCGCGCTGATAGAGTCCCATCGCGATCATGGCAGATGACACCAGTACGCTGTATAGAAGGGCTGAGTAGGAAACCGAACTTTCGAACTCCAGCGAAACGCTGCCACCGATCAATTCATGGCGAAGAAAATAGGCGGTCAAATGGCAGAGATAGAATAGAACCAACTCAAGTATCCCCAACAGCAGAAAGGTCTTGGAGACATAGTGGCCGAAGAGTCTGATCATCGTGCGCTCACCCGGATGAGTACAGGACTTCCCGCATCTATTGGATAGGTTTTTTTCATCTTCTCTTCCCTGTTACAACGGCTATCAAGATAGACGTCTCCCGCCTCCAGGTATTTCGACCGGGGTAAATCGAGCCGATAAGTATATCAGGATAGGAAGCAACATATAGTACCTTGTCATAACAGTCTGTTTGCGCTGGGAAAGTTAGAGTTTGGTTACACCTAGAGCCGGTACGGGGCAAGGCCCTAAAATCCCACGGTGGGGGTAGCGGCAGGGTTTCCGGAAACTCAACCGCCTCAAATTTACCATCGGGTACCAGTTGCAGTATCATTTCGCGCGTACAAATGTTCGAGGGACGACGCTTCAAGAAAACCGCGCCACCGCCGAAAACGGAGAACGGTGTCATTACAAGGAATCAAGTCATGCTGGATCTGAACAATGTTCGTATCGGGGTGCTCGGCCTCGGTTATGTGGGTCTGCCGCTGGCGGTGGAGTTCGGGCGTAAGATATCCACCACCGGGCTGGATATAAATCAGGCCCGCATCGAGGAACTCAAAGCTGGAAAGGACAGGTCGCTGGAGGTTGAACCCGAAGAACTGGCCAAGGCTGAACGGCTCGAGTTCACGCATGACCCGGACGACCTTCGACAATGCAATGTCTACATCGTGACCGTTCCCACACCCATCGACGAGTACAAGAGCCCGGACCTCTCCCCACTGGTCGGAGCCAGCCGCACGCTGGGCGGCCTGCTGCAGCAGGGAGACGTGGCAATCTTCGAGTCCACCGTCTATCCGGGAGCCACCGAAGAGGTGTGCGTGCCGATCATGGAGGAGATATCCGGTCTGAAGTTCAATCAGGGATTTTTCGTCGGCTACAGTCCAGAGCGGATCAACCCGGGTGACAAGGAACACCGGGTCACCAATATCAAGAAGGTGACCTCTGGATCCACCCCGGAGGTGGCAGACTTCGTCGATGCCCTCTACCGGACGGTGATCGTCGCTGGAACCCACAAAGCGAGCAGCATCAAGGTGGCGGAAGCGGCCAAGGTGATCGAGAACACCCAAAGAGATGTCAACATCGCCCTGATCAACGAACTGGCACTTATCTTCAACCGCCTGGGTATCGACACCCTGGAGGTGCTGGAGGCGGCAGGCAGCAAATGGAACTTCCTCCCGTTCCGGCCCGGCCTGGTGGGCGGCCACTGCATCGGCGTCGACCCCTATTACCTGACTTACAAGGCCCAGGCCATCGGTTATCACCCCGAGATCATCCTTGCCGGACGCCGTATCAACGACGGTATGGGTGCCTACATCGTGGGTGAAGTGGTGAAGCTGATGGTGAAGAACAAGCTGCAGGTTGCGGACAGCCGGGTTTTGATCATGGGGCTCACCTTCAAGGAGAACTGCCCCGATCTGCGCAACACCCGGGTGGTGGACATGGTGGCCGAACTCGAGAGCTATGACGTCCAGGTCGATATCCATGATCCTTGGGTGAACCCGGCAGAGGCGCAGCACGAATATGCTATAGACCCCATCCCCACCCTCCAGCAGGGTGTCTATGACGCCGTACTGCTGGCCGTCTCACACCAGCAGTTCGTGGCCATGGGGGCGGAACGGATCCGCGCCCTGTGCAAACCCGGCGGTATCCTCTATGACATCAAACACATCCTGAAGACGGATGAGTCGGACGGGAGACTTTGAACTGAGTCACTCCTTCTCCAGCTCTCCCCCAAACTGGCCGATCAGGCGTGGCAGAAACCGCCCCAGCTCCAGGGTCATCAGGGTAAAATCGGCGTCGAAGCGGGCTGCCGCATCCTCCGCCTCCATATCGGCTGCCTCCTCCTGGATCACGTCGAGAAAGCGGAGTCGTTTGATGGCGAACTCGTCGGTCAGCAGCAGGCTGAGCCGTTCGTGCCACTCCAGGGCGATCTTTACCACCTGTTTGCCAGCTTTGAGGTGGACCTGGATCTCTTCGCCCTGCAGATCCTGATGACTGCAGCGCACCACCCCTTTCTCCTCCGACGCGTCCCTCAGCTCACACTCTTCCAGAACCTGGAACTCTGACGGCGGCAATTTCTTCTGCAGCCAGGCCGTCATGACCGATGCCGGTGCCTGGGCCACCTCCAGCGGGCGCAACGGCAAAGTTCCCAGGCTCTCCCGCAACAGGGTGATCAACTCCTCGGCTCGTTTTGCGCTGACCGCATCCACCAGCAGCCAGTCATTGCGGGTATCGACATAAGCATAGATCCGTGTCGATTTGATAAAGGCCCGGGGCAGCAGGTCCTGCATGATCTCATCTTTGATCTCCCCCTTTTCCCGGCGGCTCACCCGGCGACCCTCCCGCTCTTCCAGGTCTGCCACCTTCTCTTCCAACTGCTCACGCACCACCGATGAGGGCACCAGGCGCTCCTCAAGGCGGGCACAGATCATGGTGCACCCGCCTGCGGCGTGCGTCAGCTGGCTTCCATGGCGACCCAGCGGCCGGTCCCACCCGATGGTGGATGACTCCAGGCTGCCACAGGCCCTCGCTGCCCGTTCCAGAAGGTAATCGTGCAGCGCCTCCGGTGAGTGTTCGAAAGGGCTGGTCAAACGGTAGATCTGAAGATTTCTGAACCACATGAGACTGCTCCAAAAAGTGCGGCATTATGGCAGCGAATGGTGAAGATTTCCTCCTAATACCTCAAACGCTAAATAACTGCGATCAGACGGCGAGGATAAATCGCCGAGAGCAAGGGTCGCAACCGGCATCCTGCCTCGAGCGACACTCGTGCATCCCTGCACGTCGCGCAACATCGCAGGAATAGCGGGCTCTCTTTCAAGATGTTGCAACGCAGCTATCGGTGATTTAGACCGTCGCATGGTCGTAGGTATTTAGCGTTTGAGGTACTAGAAACTACGGGCTTGATTTTCAGGACCATCGGACACATTGTTATATAGAAGAACAGAGGATGCCGGGAACAGAGCGTTAAGGAGGGGAAAATGGTACAGATAAGATATCCGGCGGTGGCAGGAATGTTCTATCCGGCCGATCCAGATGAACTGAGGGGGCAGATCCGACAGTTCCTCTCCGCTGCACGGCATGACGTGATACCGCCGCCGAAGGCCCTGATTGCACCACATGCCGGCTATATCTATTCCGGTCCTGTTGCTGCCAGCGCCTATGCCCAGCTCGATCAGGAAGCAGGCCGCCTATCCCGTGTGGTCATACTGGCACCGGCCCACCGGATGGGCTTCCGCGGGATGGCCCGCAGCAGTGCGTCGCTGTTTCGTACTCCGCTGGGCGATATCGATGTGGACCAGGAGGCGATGGCCCTGATCGACGATCTCCCCCAGGTTCAGTTGCTGGATGCAGCCTTCGAGGGAGAGCACAGCATTGAAGTTCAGCTCCCGTTCCTGCAGGAGGCCTTGGAAGAGTTCCGCATCGTACCACTGCTGGTCAGCGAGGCACTCCCGGAAGAGGTGGAACAGGTACTGGAGCGTTTGTGGGGAGGAGAGGAGACACTGATCGTGATCAGCTCGGACCTGAGTCATTACCTGGACTACGATTCGGCACGCAGGATGGACAAGGAGGCCACTCACGCCATCGAGACCCTGAATTCCGAGGCGCTCTCTTACCACCATGCCTGCGGCAGGACGCCGGTGAGCGGGCTTCTGCTGGCCGCCCGGCGTCATCATCTCAAGCCGTCGACCCTCGATCTTCGTAACTCCGGGGACACAGCAGGCCCCCGCAACCAAGTGGTAGGCTATGGCGCTTACGCATTCTCCAGAGCCGTCTGATTCCCTCTCCCGAACTGCCCGGCGTACCCTGCTGGAGCGGGCGGAGGCATCGATCCGGCACGGCCTGGTGGCGGGCCAACCGTCAACGATCGATCCGTTCGCTTACCCGGCTGAACTGCAGGCCCGGCGGGCCAGTTTCGTCACCCTCAACAGGAATGGCAACCTGAGAGGCTGCATCGGTCATCTGGAGGCGATACAGTCGCTGGTGCAGGACGTGGTGGAAAATGCCTTTGCCGCCGCCTTCCGTGATCCCCGGTTTCCGCCCTTATCCGAGGCTGAGATGACAGATCTGGAGATCCACATCTCGGTATTGACCCCGGCCACGCCCCTGGAGTTCTCGTCGGAACAGGACCTCGTCCGCCGCATCCGGCCGGGAACCGACGGCCTGATCCTCGAGGAGGGCACGCGCCGCGGCACTTTTCTGCCCTCCGTCTGGGAGTCACTGCCAGACCCACTCAGCTTCCTCCAGCAGCTCAAGCTGAAGGCCGGCCTGCCACCAGACTACTGGTCGGACAGGCTCCGGGTCTATCGTTATCAGACCGAATCCTTCTCGCAGAATGAGCTGTGAAGTTGGCAGTTAGCGCGAGATCTTGGCAGGGTCCAATCGGTTTACTCAATACATCGGCTACATGGTCGCTAACCTATAATCGTACCCGTTCATGGGATAATAAAGACTTTTAGCCGCGGATTAACGCGGATTACACACGGATAAAGCTTATAGACCCAAAGACGTGGCACAGTTGCGCAACGAATTGAAGGCTACTGGGATGGGTATTGGGCTGCTAATCAACACTGGAGCCCAAATAGGAGAGTTCAAGTGGTTTGTGTTATCAAAACAATCCGTGTTTGATCCGCGTTAATCCGTGGCTGCCTTTATTGTTCGTGGATGCATACCTAATAATCGAATCACACTCCCTTTCCCTGCGGCGCCATAGATTCATGGACATAGTCAGTATCATCAATGCGCCACGTCTCACGGTGGAGACGATTCGCAATGAGGCGCTCAGCAAACTTCGGCCAGGCCAGACCGTGGAAGCCAGGGTGCTGTCGCCCACCCGTGACAATCAGGTGAGACTCAGCATTCGGGGCCGTGAGGTACGTGCCCATACGGGGATACAGATGGCCGCCGGTAACAAGTTGTTGCTGTCGGTAGTCAGAACCGGCAGCCCGTTGCAGATGAAGGTACTTCGGAAAGCGTCTGAATCTCAGGTGCAGACGCGGGCGTTGCGTGCTGCATTGCCCAGACAGGCCCCGCTGCACCAGCTGTTCAGCCGGCTGACGGAACTCTCCACCGCTGGCCCAAGGCTCGGCAAAGGGGGGCAGGAAGCCGCCCTGTCGTCCAATCCGGCGGGGGCTTCCACCCGGCTGCCACCCCAACCCCGGATCCCGCTCATACCGACGGGTATAGCAAAAGCCAGCCTGACACGCTCCCCTCCCCCATCCCACACCGGGCCTTCAGGGCCGGGACAGCTGGACCTGGAGCTGCTGCAGACCACACAGCGTATTCTCACTCAGGCATTGCAACAGGGCGAACCATTGACACCCACCCGCCTGCGAACGGCATTCGAGCATTCCGGTCTGTTCCTCGAAGCGCGACTGGCCGCGGGCCTGAAACCGGAAGGCGATCTCAAGGCCAGTCTGCTGCAACTGCTGTCACAACTGCGCGGTCGACTGAGCGCAGAGATGCCGACGGGGAGCAGTGAGACCACCCGACAGGAGCCCGCATCACCGAGTTCCCCAGCCATGCGACTTCTGCTCGACCTGTTGTCACAAACCGAGGGCAGCCTGGCGCGGCTGTTGGTGAACCAGCTCACTTCTCTGCCAGTAGACGAGGGTGTCAAGCAAGTATGGCAATTCGAATTGCCAATCCGTCTGTCCCAGCAGATGGATGAGTTTCGGCTGCAGATAAGCTGTGATGAGCAGCAGCAATCGGGCGAAAAGGAGGCTGGTTGGACGGTCCGGCTCGATTTCGATCTGGCGGGTCTGGGGCCGGTCAGCAGCCGTCTGGTTCTGCGGGGCAACCGGATCTCCAGCCACTTCACTACGCCGCGGGAGGGGACACGCAGGCTGATCGAGCAGACTCTACCGGCACTGGAGCAGGCTTTCAGCCGGGCGGGTCTCCAGGTCGGTCATCTGACGGCACGCCAGGATCAGTTGGTGCCTGAACGCTCATTCCACAGGCCCCCATTTCCACTGCTGGACGAACAGGCATGAGCGGCATTGACCAGGAGTCGGAGCTGGCGGTCGCCCTGCTGTATGACGGGGAAAATGCCCCCCGGATCACCGCCAAGGGTCGTGGAGCCGTTGCCCGTGAGATTCTGGAACTGGCCGCCGAACAGCGGATTCCGCTGGAGAACGACCCGGAACTGGCGGCAATCCTGGCCCAGATTCCCCTGGGCGACGAGATCCCGGAGCCTCTCTACCGGGCCATCGCCGAGGTGATCGCCTTCGCCTATATCGTCTCAGGAAAGTGCCCCCCCGGCTTCCAGGCGCCAGAAACTTGAGGAGAGTCAAAACCAGGAAAAGAGATTCAGCCGCGGATTAACGCGGATAAAACGCAGATTGATTTTAAACGCGTTCTCACACGAGCGTGGGAACGCAAAAACAGCAATCGTACCTGCAGACTTCAAAGCAGTTGCAATAACAGACTTCGCGTATCGAAGTCTTAGTAATATCCGTGTTTGATCCGCGTCTATCCGCGGCTAGTTTTTCCTGTGTCCACTGTTTAACCCCCTCACCTCCCGCGCTGATTGTGGTCGTCGGTCTCCTTCTGTTCCCGGCTCTCCACCTCCTTGCGCTCCGAATCCTGATAGCGGGCCATCACCTTACCCATCACCTGGGTGCGCATATGCTTGTGCTGCCAGTTCTGTCTGTGGTCCGAGCACTCCCGCAGGCTGGCGGAGACGATCTTTTCCTGTTCCCGGATCGCCCGTTCCAGCTTACCCAGAAAGGCCCGGTACTCCTGCAGCTGGGCGGCCGAGATTCCGGCCCGTGCCGTACCCTGGAAACGTCCCATATATTCCTTGTGGAACTGTTTGAGCTCACTCAGTTTCGCCTCCTGCTGCTGCATTCTCTGCCGGGAACTGCCAAATGCTCTGGCAGCCTTCTGCTCCCGGGATGCCGCCACCCGCTGTACCGGCTGAAATCGTTTCGATGGGACCAAAATCCATACTCCTGTTCAATCTGTTCTAGCGGCTCGGGACGAGTCCCGTTTCCATCTGTTGCGGAAACAGTTCCAGCAACGCCTGCAGGCTCTGTGACAATGGAACCGACGTATCCATCCCCTGCCGCAGAAACGCCTCCAGCGATGGCATCGCTTCGATCGCTGCATCGATGCGCTCATCCGACCCACGCTCGTAGGCACCGACGGCGATCAGGTCCTGATTCTGACGATAGAGCGAGTAGAGGTGCTTGAAACTCCGGGCGGCCTGCTGATGCTCCGGGCTGGTGATATCGTTCATGGCCCGGCTGACGGAGGCCTCGATGTCGATTGCCGGATAGTGCCCGCTATCGGCCAGCTGGCGCGACAGGACCACGTGTCCGTCCAGAATGGCCCTGGCGGCGTCCGCAATCGGATCGTTCTGATCGTCTCCCTCTGCCAGCACCGTATAGAAGGCGGTGATCGATCCCCCACCCTGGTCGCCATTACCCGCCCGCTCCACCAGTTGCGGCAGCTTGGCGAACACCGACGGCGGATATCCCTTGGTGGCAGGGGGCTCATGGATGGCCAGGGCGATCTCCCGTTGTGCCTGAGCAAAACGGGTGAGCGAGTCCATCAGCAGCAGCACCTGCTTGCCCTGATCCCGGAAGTGCTCTGCAATACTGGTGGCGAGCATGGCACCGTGCATACGCCGCAGGGGCGGGTTGTCTGCGGGAACCGCTACCACCACCGCCCGGGAGAGTCCCTCCTCCTCCAGGATATTCTGTACGAATTCCTTTACTTCCCGACCACGTTCCCCGATCAGTCCTACCACGGTGATATCCGCATTGGTGTAGCGGGTCATCATGCCCAGCAGCACACTCTTGCCCACACCGGATCCGGCAAACAGTCCCAGACGCTGACCACGACCGACACTCAACAGGGTGTTGATGGCGCGTACCCCGACATCCAGCGGTTCCCGGATCGGCGTGCGGCTGAGTGGATTGAAGGTCTTTCCGGTCAGGGTCCGCCGCTCTGCCGTGTGTATCGGGCCCTTGCCGTCCAGAGGCCGGCCAGCCCCGTCTATCACGCGACCCAGCAGGTGATCCCCGACCACCGCCTCACATACCCGTCCGGTGGGCACCACCCGGGCATCCTGCTCCAGGCCACGGATATCCTCGGTCGGCATCAGATAGAGACTCTCACCGGAGAAGCCGACAACTTCCGCCTCGATCCGGTCGCCGCTGCTGTTGTTGATCACCTCACACTGGCCACCGATGGCGGCACGGCATCCCACCGCTTCCAGGGTCAACCCCACCATCCGGGTCAGCTTCCCCTCTACCACCAATCCCCGGTTCTCGCCCACCCGCTGCTGACACTGTGCCAGACGTTCCCTCCAGATCCGGTTGCGATTGCTCTCGGGTCGGCGCATTCAGCCCTCCTTTTGGACCAGGTCCTGCCCACGCTCGCCCGCCAGCAGTGGTGCGATCAAGGTGGTCAGGCGCGACTCCAGGGTGGCATCGACCTGGGAGCTGTCGGTAATCACACGGCATCCGCCGCGAGCCAGCACCGGATCTTCGACAATCTTCCACCCGGGCTCGCTCTCGCTCAATGCATAGATCTTCCGCACCAGCTGGGCATCCTCCGGGTGCAGCATCAAACGGATGTTGCGCGATGAGACAGGCAGTATCGCTAACGCCTCACGGACCACACCGATAATGTGCCCCGGATCGGTCTTTATCTCCCGGCGCACCAGCTGGCGCACCATGGTGATAACCAGCTCGATCAGCGCCTGTTCCACCTGGTCGTCCAGCTGTTTCAACGGCTCTTCCAGGGTGCTCATCAGCATCTCGAACTGGCCGATCCTGCCCTTTAGCTCCTCCCGTCCCTGAGCCAGTGCCTCTTTATGGCCATACTCGAAGCCCTCCCGTCGGCCCTGCTCGTAGCCTTCTTCGTAGGCCTGTTTCTGCAACTGCTCCAGCTGGTCCGCCGTCGGCAGCGTCCCGGGCTCTTCCCGGGCCGAGCCCACAGTGTCCGGGACTTCGACGTCCGGTGGCAGCCACGGCCGGACTTCGTCCCGCTCCCCCGGGGAAAAAGCCTTAGACGAATTCTTCGCCACCGGCGCCTCCAAGCATGATCTCACCAGCATCCGCCAGGCGCCGGGTCACCGACAGGATCTCTTTCTGTGCCATCTCCACATCACTCAAACGGGCCGGAGCCGCTGCCTCCAGGTCGTCACGCAGCATTTCTGCCGCCCGTTTCGACATGTTGCGGAAGATCTTCTCCTTCAACCCCTCTTCTGCACCGCGCAACGCCAGCAGCAGCTGGTCTGACGCCACCTCCCGCAGCAGGGTCTGAATCCCTCGGTCGTCCACGTCGATCAGGTTGTCGAACACGAACATATTGTCCTGGATCTCCTGGGCCAGATCCTGATCGGTGGCACCCACCTGCTCCATGATTTGGCTCTCCACCGCACCCTCCACCAGATTGAGGATGTTGGCGGCGCTCTTGATACCCCCCAGAGACGATGACTTGACGTTGGCCTGGCCGGAAAACTGCTTCTCGAGGATCTCATCCAGCTCCTGCAGGGCAGCGGGCTGAATGCCGTCGAGGGTGGCGATACGCATAATGATGTCGGCTCGCACCCGCTCGGGAAATTCTGACAATACCTCGGCCGCCTGATCTGAATCCAGGAACGACAGCACGATCGCGATGATCTGGGGATGCTCGAGCCGGATCAGTTCTGCGATGGATCGGGGATCCATCCACTTAAGTTGCTCCAGCCCCTTGCTGTTGCGCCCCAGCAGGATGCGATCGATCACCCCGCCGGCCTTTTCCGATCCCAGGGCCTGGGTCAGTACGTTTCGGATGTATTCGTCCGAATCGACCCCAAGCGCTGTCTGATTGCTCAGTGTCTCGACAAAGGAGCGCATCACCGCCTCCATCTGGGCCGTGGAGACAGTGGTCATACCGGCCATGGCCAACCCCAGATCCTGCACTTCTTTCGGCCCCATATGGGAGAGGATGGTCGCCGCATCTTTCTCTCCCAGGGCCAGCATGAGGATCGCCGCCCGGTCGATCCCTTTGACCTCCTTCAGCTCCTCATCCGGCATTTTCGGATACCCAGCTCTTCACCACTTGTGCCACTCGCTTGGAGTCCTCCTGAACCAGGCCCCGTGCCGCCTCCAGGGTGTCTTCGTAGTGCTCCGGGCCGGGCAGCTGCATCCGGCCCGTGGCGCCGCCTTCCAGCGCCTGGACACCTTCACCAGCAGCCCCGGCTTCCCCTTCGATCCCAGCCGCAGACTCACTCTCGAGCCGTTCCACCACCGGGGGAGAGGTAAGCCGTTTCATGGTGGGCCTGAGTACCAGCAGGATCAGCAGCAGCACCAGGATCAGCCCACTCGCCTGCTTTGCCAGATCCCACACCCAGGGTTGTTCCCAGATCGGCAGCTCCGGCAGGGACTCCTGGGCCGGTGGTGTCATGAAAGAGGCATTGATCACCCGGACAGTGTCCCCCCGGGTGGCGCTGTAACCGATCGCCTCCTGCACCAGCTGAGTGATACGGTTGATCTCCTCCGGGCTGCGCGGAGTGCGGTTCACCTGACCCTCACTGTCGGCAATCACCTGGTCGTCCACCACGACCGCCACCGAGAGCCGGCGTAACCCGCCGGAGGAGAGCCGGGTGTGGCTGATGGTCTTGTCCAGCTCATAGTTACGCGTGGCCCGTTTGCTGGAACTCTGTGGAATGGCACCGGGGGGCGTGCTCCCACCATCGTCCTGATTCGCCAGCTGTTCCGGCGCTGTGCCGGCAGCAGGTGGCTGGTTGCTCAGGGCACCCGGGACTCCGCCTGCCGCTGTGGCCACGCTCGCCTGTTCCTGGGTCTGCTCACTGCGCAAAGCCGGGAGATCCGGGTTGAAACGCTCCGCCGTCTGTTCGGTCACGGTGAAGTCCAGTTCGGCGGTAACCTGGGCACGCACCCGGTCTGCCCCGAGGATGGGAATCAGGATATTCTCCACCCGCTGACGATAGTGCTCCTCCAGCTGTTTGGTGTAATCGAACTGGGATGCAGTCAGCATCATCTCGTTGCTGCGCATCCGGCCGCTGAGCATGCTGCCCTTCTGGTCCACCACTGTAACCTGTCCGGTCTCCAGTTCCGGAACACTGGAGGCGATCAGATGGACGATAGCGGCGACCTGCTCCTTTTCCAGGGAGTGCCCGTTATAGAGTTTCAGCACCACCGAAGCGCTTGGCTTCTTGCGCTTGCGCACGAACACGGATTGCTTCGGGGTTGCCAGGTGCACCCGGGCACTCTGGATATTGGCAAGGGTCGCGATGGTACGGGCCAGCTCGCCCTCCAGGGCGCGGTGAAAACGGGCAGCCTCCAGTGCCCGGCTGGTCCCGAAACCGGTCTCCTGCTGCAGCAGCTCGAAGCCCAGGCTGTCGCTGCGTGGCAACCCCTGACCGGCCAGTTTCATACGGGCATCCCGCAGTTTGCTGCTGGGCACCATCACTGCCCCATTGGTTTCGTCCACCCTGAAATCGATGCCCGCCTGCTGCAGTGCGGTTATTACCTCTGCCGCATCTTTCTGCCCCAGGCTGCCGAACAGCAGGCTGTAGTTCGGGGTCTGGGACCAGAGCACCACCGCCACACCCAGCGCAACACTGGCGGCAATACCGATCATCACCCCCAGCTGCCGAACCACCGGATTCTGTGCCAGGCTCTTGTTCTGCAGTTTTTCCAGTTCGCTCTCTTCTTGGTTCATGGCATCCATCAGCGTTACAACCTCACGACCGATCAAACAGATTTATTGCTCAACGTGGTCCGATCCACCGGTCAGATTGGCATGTTCATCACTTCTTTGTAGGCATCGACCAGTTTGTTGCGAACCTGGACCATGCCTTGAAAGGAGAGGCTGGATTTCTGTACTGCCACCATCACTTCCGCCAGGTCCACATCCTCACCCAGTTCGAATGCCTGCTTCATCCCGGATGCCTGAACCTGGGTTTCGTTGACCGCATCGATGGATTGTTTGAGCAGGCCACCAAAGCTGACGCCGCTGCCCGCATCGGTCTCTGCAGGTTGCGCCGATGCCTGGGCAGCCATCCTCCTCATCTGGGACAGCACCTGATCGATATAGACGTTGTTCACACTGTTCATGTTCGGTTCCCCAAAAACAGAATTGGATCAGCCGGGAATGGCAATCCCGCTCTCACGCAAGCGGGCAATCTTGTAGCGCAGAGTACGCGGGCTGATACCGAGCCGTTCCGCCGCATACTTCCGGCTCCCGCTGCCCACTCGCAGGGCATCCAGGATCATCTGCTCCTCTACCGAACGCAGGTCATCGCTCAATCCGCCGCCCGCCTGGGGATCGGCTGCAACGGGCCGCCGTTCATTGTCGCTCTCGAAACAGATCTCGTCGTCGCCTATCACATGGCCATCGCATAGAATCAGGGCCCGTTGCATCACATTTTCGAGTTCGCGCACGTTGCCGGGCCAGCTGTGAGCCAGCAGCCGCCGCTCCGCTGCAACCGACAGTTCCGGCAGTGGGATCCGCTGGCGGCTGCAGCAGCGCTGCAGCAGATGGCGGGCGAGGGGCAGTACATCCAGGTTGCGTTCCCGCAGGGGGGGCAGGAACAGCGGAAACACATTCAAACGGTAGTAGAGATCCTCTCGGAAACGCCCCGCTGCCACCTCCTCTCTCAAATTGCGGTTGGAGGTAGCCAATATCCGGACATCGAGCTGGATCAGTCTGCGGCCACCCAGCCGTTCCACTTCCCGCTCCTGCAGTACCCGCAGCAACTTGGCCTGCAGCCCCAGACTCATTTCCGAAATCTCATCCAGCAGCAGCGTGCCTCCCCTGGCCAGCTCGAACTTCCCTGGCATCGCCTGATGGGCGCCGGTAAAGGCCCCCTTTTCATGACCGAACAGCATCGATTCGAGCATGTTCTCAGGAATGGCGGCACAGTTGATGGCGATAAATGGACCCTTGCCGCGCACCGATTGCTGGTGTATGAAGTGGGCGAAAACCTCTTTGCCGGTACCGCTCTCCCCGCCGATCATCACCGTCGCCTCACTGCGTGCCACGCGCCGTGCCAGTTCCAGCAGCTCACGGCTCCTAAGATCTTCGGTGACCATCTGAGAATCCGGCACTGCCGAGTCTGTCATGGTGCTTTCGAGCACTGGCTTCTGCCCACCAGCGGCAGACATCAGGAGCACCGGAACAGCGGGGTGTAGGGATTTGATCTGCTCCAGTACCCGGTTTCGATCCAGGTGCTGATCACCGACCACCATCCCCACCCGGTTAGCGCCCATCAGTTCCAGCGCCTCACTGGCACCAGCAGCGGACTTCACCGGATACCCTGCCTGCCGCAGGGTGTCACACAGGGCTGCCCGCAGGGCGGGGTCGTTCTCCACCACCAATACGGTCGTCTGGTTCATGCATCGACCCCCGAAGAAGGGGTAGGGAAAGAAAGGTTTGCCTCAGCGGGTAGACGGAAGGGAATCGGAGATGGCTTCTCTGGCTGCTTTACAGAGGCACTGCTGAGTCTGCTCATGGGCTCTTCCTTACTGTCTCGATATGAATGCGACCCAAACGGGTACTCACTCAATGAGATACAGGAATCGTGCCAATTTGTATTATTATTTGATTACAACGAGTTACAATATTTTTCACCGAGCGGAGTCAAAAACCCGACGGCTCCTGACTGCGCTGGAGACCATATTTCCGCAGTTTTTCGACCAAAGTAGTGCGCCGCATGTTGAGTCTTTTGGCGGCGTGTGCGACCACCCCGTCGGATTCGTCCAGCGCCTGACGTATCAGCCCCATCTCCATATTGCTCAGGTGAACCTTCAGGTCGATCCCCTCATTGGGCAACCGGGGAACACTGACCACCGTCTCAGGTTCATCCCCCTGCATGTTGACCAGCGGCAACTCACCGGTTTCTCCGGCAACGGTGAAGCCGGCGCGAAACTTTTCCGGCAACTCTTTGACGTCGACCACACCATAGGGAAACAGAATCGCCAACCGCTCGATCAGATTGGCCAGCTCCCGCACATTGCCCGGCCAGCTGTAATGGGCCAGGGTCATGACCGCCATCGGTGTCAATCTGACTGAACCCCGCTTCTCGGTCTCGATTCGAGAAATGAGGTCATTGACCAGCACCGGGATATCCTCCACCCGCTCCCGCAGGGGTGGCATGTCGATTGGAAAGACATTGAGACGGTAATAGAGATCTTCACGGAACGCATTCTCCTTGATTGCCCGTTCCAGATCCCGGTGGGTGGCAGCGACGATCCTCACGTCGCAGTGAATGGTCTTGTTGCTTCCCACCCGCTCGAAATTGCGTTCCTGCAGCACCCGTAGCAGCTTCACCTGCATCGGCAGGCTCATATCGCCGATTTCGTCCAGGAACAAGGTACCTCCCTGGGCCATTTCGAAACGCCCCTGCCGGGAATTTATAGCACCGGTGAATGCCCCCTTTTCATGCCCGAACAGTTCACTCTCCAGCAGTTCCGAGGGGATGGCACCACAATTGACCGGTACGAAGGGCTTGCCACGGCGGCTGGAGTTGTAGTGGAGCTTGCGGGCCACCACCTCTTTGCCGGTGCCAGACTCACCCAGGATCAGGACTGTGGCCTCGGTGTCTGCCACCTGCTCGATCAGCTTATTGATACGGCGGGTGGCACGGCTGTTGCCGGAAAGGCTGCGAAACAGCTCCAGCGGACGCTTCCCGGTCTTTTTCCCGGCCTGCTGTTCCTGATAGATCTGCGCCTTGTGGAGCATGTTGAGCAGCACGTCATAACGGGCCGGCAGGCTCAGGATACCCAGGAACTGGGGACCGGGTCTGACGCCGGCCGCTACCTCGTTATCTCCTCTTATCTTGAAAAATGCCGGTTTGGTGGTTGCATTTTCCAGGACATCGACCAGCTCTCCGGTCTCTTTTTCGGTCATCCCCGGTCCCAGGATGACGGTCAGCGGGTTGCCCTCGTCGTAGTGGGTCAGACGCTCTGCCAGCGTACTGTAGTCTGTTATAATTTCTACTGAATAATCAATAAATTCCAGAATATTTCTTAAGTAATTAATTCGATCTTGATCTTGATCGGCAAGGAATACGTATCCAGTTGCCAGATTTTCGAATAATCCTGCCTGACCGCTCATTGCTGCAAAATGCTCCCTTCTTTCATAGACTGTCCGTTGAACAAATCAAACCCCTGTGCGCAACTATTCAGGCAGCTGCCATATCCGTCGATGACTGTGTGTTTACTTCAGGTTATACAAAAAGTTAAGCATTATCCGATCTGTATGTCAAAATAATGTCATTTCGACATGAGATGACATTCTGCGACTGGATTTAAAAATGAGGGTCTGACGATCGGTATGCGTTCACGAACAAAAAAATGTCCGCGGCTAAATATCTTTATGATCCCGTGAACGGTTACGACGATCGCTACGCTGATTTGTGATTGCGCGCCCCAGGTTAGGATGTACCCCCTCCGCTGGGCAAAACGGTGTTTCCGCACCTTGACATGGGTTGCTCACCCCCTTAGAAACATACTCTAATCTTCAGTTGACCAGGGCCTCCCCACTTGAGTGAAATATCGACCACGACGCTGTTTGTCATACTCGGCCTCCTTATTGTCCTGTCCGCCTTCTTCTCCGGCTCCGAGACCGCGCTGATGACGCTCAACCGGTATCGTCTGAAACACAAGGCGAAGGCGGGTCACCCCGGTGCCGTCCGCGCCAGCCGCCTGCTGCTGCGCCCCGACCGGTTGATCGGATTGATTCTGCTGGGCAACAACTTCGTCAACATTCTGGCATCATCTCTTGCCACTATCATCGCCCTGCGACTTGGCGGAGAGGGTGCCATCGCCATTGCCGCCGGATTGCTGACACTGGTGATCCTGATCTTTGCGGAGGTGGCCCCCAAGACCCTGGCCGCCCTGAAGCCCGAGCGGCTCGCCTTCCCCGCCGCATTCGTCTACACACCATTGCTGAAACTCCTCTACCCCATCGTCTGGCTGGTCAACGGCTTGGCCAACGGACTGCTGAAAAGCTTCGGCGTCTCACCGGAGGATATGGATGGTCAGGCATTGAGCAAGGAGGAGTTGAGGACAGTGGTGCTGGAGGCTGGTGCCATGATCCCCAGGAAACACCAGCGTATGCTGCTCAATATTCTGGACCTGGAAAAGGCTCAAGTGGAGCAGATCATGATTCCCCGTAACGAAGTGGAAGGCATCGAACTGGAAGAGCCCATCGAAGAGATCCTGCAGCAACTCGAAAACAGCCCCTACACCCGTCTTCCGGTGTTCGAAGATGGTATCGACCACATCGTAGGTATCCTGCACATGCGAAAAGTGATGCACGCACTCACCCATGGTGAGCTGACGAAACAGGTGATCCGGAAGATCTGCGACCCGCCCTACTATATTCCCGAGGGTACCTCACTCAACACCCAGTTGCTCAATTTTCAGCGCAAGAAACAGCGGGTCGGTCTGGTGGTGGACGAGTATGGGGATGTGCTCGGGCTGCTGACGCTGGTGGATCTGCTGGAAGAGATCGTCGGTGAGTTCTCGACCGACCCGTCGGACAGCGTGCAGGAGGTCCAGCCACAGGAGGAAGGCAGCTTCCTGGTGGCAGGGAGTGCCAGCGTAAAGGATCTGGTGCGTACTTTTCACTGGGAACTGCCCACCGACGGGCCACGTACCATCAACGGGCTGATCATCGACTACATGGAGACCATTCCGGAGCCTGGCACCAGCCTGCTGTTGCACGGCTACCCGGTCGAGATACTCCAGACCCAGGACAATGCGGTCAGGATGATCCGGATACAGCCGGACCGACGGCGTCCGCCGTCGAAAGCCGATTCGGATTCCTGAAGAAATTTTCAGACCTGCCGCCATAGAGTGACAGCAGAAACCAGAGGGAGAGGCATGACCACGGAGCAACGACGCTTCCACCGGATCCTGTTCGACGCGCCAGTCAGGATCAGAGAGGGTGACAACGAGCACATAACCACCCTGGTGGACATCTCCCTGAATGGGGCACTGGTGCTGCGCCCGGAGACCTGGTCCCTGCAGCGTGGCGACAGCGTTCGGCTGATCGTGCTGCTGGACGACAGCAAAGCCCGCATCCACATGCAGACGGAGGTGGCACACCAGAGCGAGGATACCATCGGCCTGCGCTGCGTCACCATTGACATGGAAAGCATCGGACATCTCAGACGACTGGTCGAACTGAACCTGGGGGACCAGACGCTGCTGGAGCGTGACCTGACCGCATTGGGCTGATCAGCTCCATCCCGTCACACCACTGGATCTTTTACCTGCCTTCCCGGTCGGTTTTCGCTGTATAATAGCGCGCTTTTGAACCGCCGGATTGCCGGGTCCCGTCCAGAATTCAAGGTGTGACATGATCAAGATCAACGAGAACTATCTCAAGCTCCAGGCCTCTTACCTCTTCTCCGACATCGCCAGGCGGGTCTCGACTTACCAGCAGGCGAACCCGGAGCAGAATCTGATCAAACTGGGTATCGGCGACGTAACCCGGGCCCTGCCGGCGGCCTGCGTCGAGGCGTTCCACGCCGCAGTGGATGAGATGGCGAGCGACAGCACCTTTCGTGGTTACGGACCGGAGCAGGGCTATGACTTCCTGCGTGAGGTGATCGCCCGGGAGGATTTCCAGGCCCGGGGCGCCGCCATCGAGGCCGACGAAATTTTCGTCAGCGATGGCGCCAAGTGTGATTCCGGAAATTTTCAGGAGATCTTCTCCAGCGACATCCGAGTGGCCATCCCGGACCCGGTCTATCCGGTCTATGTCGACACCAACGTCATGGCGGGCCGCACCGGCGAGGCCCGGGATGGCCGCTACGAAGGGCTGGTCTACCTGAACGGAAACAGCGACAACGGCTTCATCCCCGATCTGCCGGAGCAGCCGGTGGATCTGATCTACCTCTGCTTTCCCAACAACCCCACCGGCGCCATGGCGACCCGGGAGCAGTTGCAAAAGTGGGTCGACTACGCCCGCGAGAACCGGGCGATCATCCTCTACGATGCGGCCTACGAGGCGTTCATCCAGGACGACTCCCTGCCCCACTCTATCTACGAACTGGAGGGTTCGCGGGAGGTGGCGGTGGAGTTCCGCAGTTTTTCGAAGACCGCCGGCTTTACCGGCACCCGCTGCGCCTTCACCGTGGTCCCGAAGTCCTGCATGGCCTATACCGAATCGGGAGAGGCAGTCCCGGTGCATGACCTCTGGAACCGCCGCCACACCACCAAGTTCAACAGCGTCTCTTATCCGGTGCAGCGGGCGGCCGAGGCAGTCTACAGCCCGGAAGGCAAGGGCCAAGTGAAGGAGCTGGTCGCCTATTACCTGAACAATGCCCGCTATATCCGGGAAAACATGGAGGCACTCGGCTACCGCTGTATCGGTGGGGAAAACTCGCCTTATATCTGGATCGATGGAAAAACCGACTCCTGGGAGTTTTTCGACCGGCTGTTGAACGATGCCGGTGTGGTCTGCACCCCGGGTGCCGGCTTTGGAAAGTGTGGTGAAGGGTACATCCGAATCAGCGCCTTCAACAGCTTCGAAAATGTCCGGGAAGCCATGACCCGAATCAGCAACTCTCTGTAAGGGTGATTCCCCAATGCCGATATCCAAAGATTTCGAACGACGACTCTCCACATCACTGCGCCCCATCGTCGACCACTACGGCACCCCGTTCCATCTCTATGACGAGAAAGGGGTCCGGGAGACCGGTGCGGCGCTGAAGGAGGCCTTCTCCGGCTTCGAGGGGTTCCGAGAGTATTTCGCCGTCAAGGCACTGCCCAACCCGGAGATCATGCATATCATGCGCTCCATGGGGTTCGGCTTGGACTGCAGTTCCATCGCGGAACTGCAACTCAGCCGGAAGGTCGGGGCCCGGGGGGAGGAGATCATGTTCACCTCGAACAACACCAGCCGGGTAGAGTTCGAGGCTGCAGAGGCGGAGGGGGGCTCGATCCTGAACCTGGATGACATCTCTCTGATCGACAAGGTCCCCCGGATGCCGGAGCTGATCTGCTTCCGCTACAACCCCGGAGGACGCAGGACCGGCAACGACATCATCGGCAACCCGATCGAGGCCAAATACGGTGTCTCCCACAATCAGTTGCTGGACGCCTATCGACGCGCCCAGGCACGGGGTGCCAGGCGCTTTGGACTGCACACCATGCTCGCCTCCAACGAGCTGGACTACAGCTACATGGTGGAGACCACCCGTATGTTACTGGAAGTGGTCGAATGGCTGTCGGAATCGCTGGATATCACCTTTGAGTTCATCAATATCGGCGGCGGCCTGGGGATTCCCTACCGTCCGGACCAGACGCCGCTCGATATCCACGCCATGGCACAGGAGATCGGCGCAGAATTCGACCGCTTCCGAAGCCGCTACGGCTATGCCCCCCGGCTCTATATGGAGAGCGGGCGTTTCATGACCGGCCCCCATGGGGTGCTGGTCACCCGGGCCATCAACCGCAAGGTGATCTACCGCACCTATGTGGGGATGGATGCCTGTATGTCGGCCCTGATGCGCCCTGGGATGTACGGTGCCTATCACCACATCGACGTACTGGGAAAAGAGGCGGTGCAGGAGACGGTGGACGTGGTCGGATCTCTGTGCGAAAACAATGACAAGTTTGCCATTCAGCGCGCTCTGCCAAAAATCGAGGCGGAGGATATCCTCTACATCCACGATACCGGCGCCCATGGCCATGCCATGGGATTCAACTACAATGGCAAGGTCCGCCCCAAAGAGCTGCTGCTGCGCAGTGATGGAACGGTGGGACTGATTCGCCGCGAAGAGACCCTGGATGACTACTTCGCCACCCTGGAGTTCGAGCCGGACCGGATGGTCCTTTGAGCAACCCGTCAGGAACCCGCCATGAATGTCAGTGACGCCTTGAAAGCACGCCACGCCACCCGCGCCTTTCTGCCCCAGCCTGTTGAACAGGAGCAGATCCTGCGGATACTGGATGCGGCCCGCCACGCCCCTTCCGGAACCAACACCCAGCCCTGGCAGGTCGCGGTGGTCAGCGGCGACAAGAAGCAGCAGCTGCAGGAGCGGCTGCTGACTGCTTTCGCCGACGGCGAGAAGGGTGCCATGGACTACCAGTACTACCCGCTGAAATGGGAGTCCCCCTACCGGGACCGGCGCAAGGCTTGCGGTCTGCAGCTCTACTCCACGCTCCGGATCAGCCGGGAGGAAAAACAGCGGCAGCGCGAGCTGTGGGCGGCCAACTACCGCGCCTTCGACGCCCCGGTGATGCTGCTCTTCTTCATGGACCCATCGATGGAGACCGGTTCGTTTCTGGACTACGGCATGTTTCTCCAGTCGGTGATGCTGATGGCTATGGAAGAGGGTCTTGCCACCTGCCCCCAGGCCGCGCTGGCGGAGTATCCCGCCATCGTCAAACAGACCCTGGGTTACCCGGAAGAGAGCATCCTGATCTGCGGCATGGCCCTGGGCTACGAGGACCGGGATGCCCCGATAAACAGCTATCGGACCCCCCGGGAAGAGGTCGAATCCTTCACCCGCTTCTTCTGAGGACATCCGGTAACTTCTCAATAACCCGAGGCATTTTCGTAGGGGGGATAAGGCGCGCCCTCAGGCGTCCGATCCTGCGCCATAGTTATGCGCGCCGCATCCACCAACGGCCTGCCCACACAGTAACGCCCAGGCTGAATGGTGGATGCGCTGCGCTTATCCGCCCTACAGCACCCAGTCGCCCCGACTTATTGAGAAGCTACGACATCCGGCTGTAAGCAACCGACTTTGGTGTTTTTTTGCTTTATCGCCCGGTGCCTCATGCACCGAGCTTTTTCTTGCTCCGGGGACAAGTTCTCACCGCTTTCCGCCGGATACCCTTTCCGTTATCCGTTATCACATCTAATACCTAGATCCTGCAAGTATTCGCACGCACATAGCACAACCTCTTGTCCCGTATAGCGATATGAAAAATCTTGGAAATCACAATAAGGATTCCACGCAATTTTTCATTCGCTCTACGA
>JAUXBK010000063.1 GCA_030619405.1 Sedimenticola sp.
GCTGCTCTCCCGCATCACGCGCAAGTCCGCGGCCCTGCTCGAGCTGAGGCCCGGAAAACTGGTCTATGTGCAGGCGAAGAGTGTGGCGCTGCTGGCCTGAATGAGGTCGACGCTGCCCCGCTTTGATTGTTATCTTGTGGCTCGAGTCCAACCGGCACGGCCCGCAGAGCCGCCGCTGCCGGGAGCGGCCGTTTTTCGCTGAAGAGAGAGGAGAGCAGTGTGCTACATAGAGGCGGTGTGACCGGCCACGGTTTGGATCTGAAGTTTCTGCGGCGCGAGATCATCGGCGTGGACGCCTTCATCCGGACGCCCTTCGGCGAACGCATGATGCTGTATGCCGACTACACCGCCTCCGGGCGCTGTCTCGGGTTCGTGGAGTCCTATCTGCTTTCTCTCGAGACCCTGTACGCCAACAGCCACACGGAAGACGACGCCTCCGGGCGGATCACCACCGAACTTCTGCATCGGGCGGAGGCGCGGATCAAGCAGGCGGTCAATGCCGGTGAGGATGGCCGGATCATCGCCTGCGGCACCGGGGCCACCGGCGCGATCGACCGGATGCAGCAGCTGGTGGGGGTCAAGCTACCTGCGGCCAGCCGCGACCTGCTGGACCGGCTGCTGCAGGGGTTCTGCGGCCCGGAGCAGGCAACGGCCTTCGACCGCTGGCGCCGCGCGCATCAGCCGGTGGTTTTCGTGGGCCCCTATGAACACCACTCCAATGAGATCTCCTGGCGCGAGAGCATGGCCACCGTGGTGGAAGTGAGAATGACGGCGGACGGTAGTATCGACCTGGTCCAGCTGGAGAGCCTGCTGCAGGAGCCCGACTACCACGGGCGCCTGCGCATCGGCTCCTTCTCCGCCGCCTCCAATGTCACCGGCATGCGCTCGCCGGTATCGGAGATCGCCCGTCTACTGCATCGGTACGACACCCTGGCCTTCTTCGATTTTGCCGCCTCCGCACCCTATGTTCTCATCGACATGAATCCGGCAGATGACAGGGGTGAAGGTGATGCCCACCTGGATGCGGTGTTCATCTCGCCCCACAAGTTTCTCGGTGGGCCAGGCTCCAGCGGCATCCTGGTGTTCAACCAGCGCTGCTACCACTCGGAGCTGCCGCCCAGCATCGCCGGTGGCGGCACCGTGGACTACGTGGGCCCGGAAGACCACGATTTCATACATGACATCGAGACCCGGGAGAAGGCGGGAACCCCGGGTATCCTGCAGACCCTGAGGGCGGCGCTCGCCTTCGAGGTGAAGGATGCGGTGGGAGTCGACGTGATCGAGCGGCGTGAGCTGGAGATGACCCGCCGTGCCTTCGAACGCTGGCAGCAGAACCCCCGGATCGAAATACTGGGGAACCGGGATCCGGAAAGGCGCATCGGTATCGTCTCGCTGAATATCCGGGACCGGAAGGGGCAGTACATCCACCCCAGGCTGGTTACCACGCTGCTGAACGACCTGTTCGGTATCCAGAGCCGCGCCGGCTGCTCCTGCGCCGGCCCCTACGGCCATCAGCTGCTGGGTATCGACCACCAGAAGGCGGAGGAGTACCGCGCCTGGATCACCCGCGGCTACCACGGCATCAAGCCGGGCTGGTGCCGGGTCGGGTTTCACTATGTATTCGACCGGGCGGAGGCGGATTACCTGGTCGACTGTATCGATTTCATCGCCCGGGAGGGGGATCTGTTCGTACACCAATACCATTTCGACGCCAGGAGCGGTGGCTGGCAGCACAAGGCGTGGCAGGAGCCCCGGGTGGCCTTCTCGCTGAGCAAAGCACTGGAGGATGGGGGTGATCTATCGCCCGCACTGCCGGATGAGGAGCGCCACCGCCTCTATCCCACCTATCTGGAACAGGCCCGGACGCTGGCCGACCGGATCCAGGCGACAGAGGGGAAGGGGTAGCTGTGCAGCGGGCGCTGGTGATCCTCGGTGTTCTGTCGCTGCTGGCGGCGCTGCTCTGGCCCTGGCTCAGCCGGCTGCCGTTCGGTCGCCTGCCGGGGGATATCATCATCGATCGGCCCGACTTCAAGCTGTTCATCCCCATCACCTCGATGGTGCTGCTCAGCTTGTTGATCTCGCTAGTGCTGTGGCTGTTCCACCGCTGACAGGTGGTAAACATATTCGAGAAAGAATATTTTCCCAGGTTGTCCTAAACTCTATCTCTGAACAGGGTCTGAACTTTAGCCCGCAGGATTGGAACGAAGATGATGACAGCAGCCTCCGTAATGGACCCCAACCCCTCCACCCTCAGGCCCACGGATGTGATCGGCACCGCCGCCCGCTGCATCATGGATCACCGCTACCGGAATCTGCCGGTGGTGGATGAAGAGGGGCGCTATCTCGGGGTCTTTGGCGTCAACTGCCTGCTGCGTCTGATACTGCCCAAGGCGGCCATCATCGAGCAGGGACTGACCACGATGCCATTCGTTCGGGAGACCCTGGGGCAACTGCATGCCCGCTTCAACGAGAATGAGAATCAGCCGATCTCGGTCTGTATGAACACGGATATCGAGACCGTGCAGCCGGAAACCCCGTTGGTGGAGACGTTGCTCATCCTCTACCGGAGCCGTGCCAGCATCCCGGTGGTGGAGGAGGGCGGCAAGCTGGCGGGTATGATCTCCTACTGGGATGTGGGTCGGAAGATCCTCTCTGCCCCGGTGGAATGACGGGTGGATGGGGTGAGCGACATGCAGGCGATCTTCGGCATCGACCCGGCCTGGTTTGCCGGCAGCTTGTTCGTACTCACCTATGTTCTGATCGTCACCGAGCGTCTGAACCGGGCGATCATATCTCTCACGGCCGCCTGCCTGATGATTATCGGTGGGGTGCTGACCCAGGAGGCGGCGTTCCGGGGGATCGATTTCAACACCCTCGGCCTGTTGACCGGCATGATGATCATCGTCGGCATCACCCGGAAATCCGGGGTGTTTCAGTATCTCGCCATCTGGTCGGCAAAAAAGGTCAAGGCCAGCCCCTGGGGCATTCTGGTGATGCTGGTGCTGGTGACGGCATTTCTGTCGGCGACGCTGGACAATGTCACCACGGTGCTGCTGATCGTCCCGGTGACACTGCTGATCACCGAGGCCCTGAAGATCAACGCCTACCCCTACCTGTTTGCCGAGATATTCGCCTCTAATGTCGGGGGTACGGCAACCCTCATCGGTGACCCGCCGAATATTATGATCGGATCGGCCGTGGGTCTGACCTTCAACGATTTCCTGCTCAACCTGGCCCCCATTGCCCTGATCATACTGGCGCTCACGTTGATCCCGCTCTACCTGATCTGGGGGCGCCACCTGGAGACTACACCGGAGCGGCGGCAGCGGGTGATGGATTATCAGGAGCAGGATGCCATTACCGATGTGCGGCTGCTGTGGCAGTCGCTGTTCGTGCTTGCCCTGGTGGTGCTCGGTTTCATGCTGGCCCACCCCCTGGGCCTGCAGCCCGCCACCATCGCCATGTTCGGTGCCGCGCTGCTGCTGGTGCTGGACAATCTGCCCCGCACTGCCAGCGAGCAGTCGGAAGCGGTCCACAAATCTTTCTGCGAGGTGGAGTGGACAACCATCTTCTTCTTCATCGGGCTGTTCATCGTGGTCTACGGGGTGGAGAGCACCGGGCTGCTGGAGATGATGGCCAACCATTTGCTGGAGATGACCGGGGGCGACCGCACCACCACCACCCTGGTGGTGCTCTGGGTCTCGGCGGTGGCATCGGCGGTCATCGACAATATCCCGTTCGTAGCCACCATGATCCCCCTGATCGAGAACATGTCTTCCAGTTTCGGCGGCGCTGAGGGGCTGATGCCACTCTGGTGGTCCCTGGCGCTCGGCTCCTGCCTGGGTGGTAACGGCAGCCTGATCGGTGCCAGTGCCAACCTTATCGTGGCCGGGTTTGCCGAGCGTTCCGGTCAGCCCATCCGCTTCCTGCCATTCATGTTGATGGCGTTTCCTTTGATGCTGCTGTCGATCCTGGTCAGCACCCTGTACGTGTACCTGCGATATCTGTAAAGCGTCTGACCGGTTGAAATATTTCATCGAGCCCACGGGTCTTCTCCTGTAAGTGCAATCGAATAGGTACTTTCTTTAATCACCTCACACCGGGTGCCCGGGAAAGTATCTGCCTACAGGAGAAACGAGATGAAAACTATTTTATTAGCCACCGTTATCAGCTTGACCACCAGTTCCGCTGTTTTTGCTGCTGCAGACGACGCCATCGACGATCTGATCTACGGCTCCCGCGGGGTAACGGCGTCCCAGTCCCAACCGGCAGAGCTGATTCCGTTGCAGAAGAACAAGCAGCAGGAGGATGACCTGATCTACGGTTACCGTGCCATTGCGGCATCCAGCTCGGAACCGCCGGTGTTTACCGGTTATCAGAAAAACACCCAGCAGGAGGACGATCTGATCTACGGTTATCGCAACTGATGGTGTCGCAGACAGGGGGTAATGCCCCCTGTTTTCGTGTGCTTGAGATCTGAAACCAGGCATGGAAACCCGGATGAGCAGCAGCCCGATTTGATGTCAAGGGAGGGCTTCCAGTGGCTCTTGCAAAACGCTTAAATCCCCTCTCCCCCCGGGAGAGGGCCAGGGTGAGGGTGATTAAAATCAAAGCGTTATCTCTTTTGATCCCCTCACCCCAACCCTCTCCCGGGGGGAGAGGGGGTATTTTGCAAGAGCCTTTCTAAAGGGGAAGATTGCCGAATGGAGAAACGACAATGAACAGACATGTGCCATTGGTTGTGGCGGTTGCCGTTCTGGCTACCGGCTGTGCATCGATGCAGGGTGACGGCGGACGTTTCGTGGATGTGGCCGCGAAACGGGGAATTCATACTGAGGGGGCCCGCAGCGCGGGGTGGGCCGATTACGACAGTGACGGGTGCGTCGATTTTCTGGTGAGCGAGAGCACCGGGGTCCGGCTCTACCGCAACGACTGCACGGGTAACTTCATGGACGTGTCGAAACAGGCCGGTGTCGCGGCACCGGCAGGCGCGATCGGGGTGGCCTGGGCCGATTATGATGCGGATGACGACCTGGATGTCTATGTCGCCAGCGCGGACGGCGCCAATGCCCTCTACCGAAACGAGGGGGACGGGCGGTTCACCGATGTGGCCGCTGCGGCCGGGGTGGCGGATCCCCGCTCCAGCACCGGCGCCGCCTGGGCGGATTTCGATGGTGACGGTGACCTGGACCTCTATGTGGCCAACCGCTTCTATCCCAAACCTGAGTCGGTCATAACCGACCGGCTCTACCGGAACAATGGCGATGGCACCTTTACTGACGTGGGCCAGGCCATCGGGGTGGCAGTGCCTGACAGAAAGACTTTCATGCCGGCCTGGTTCGACTACGATGGCAACGGGACCCAGGATCTCTATCTGGCAGTGGATTTTGGCGACGACCGTCTCTACAGCAATGATGGCAAGGGACGGTTTACCGAGGTGACCGCCGAGGCCGGGATCATGGGCCCTGAACATGCGATGGGGCTGGCGGTGGGGGATATCAACGGGGACGGCTGTTTCGATGTGGTCTCCACCAACAATACCCGGGGTGAGCCGGAACAGGTCGAGCACGGGCCGAGCACCCTGTATGTCAATGACTGTCAGGGTGGATTCAGCGATCAGACCCGGGACTGGGGCATTATCGACCGCGGCACCGTCGACTGGGGTGTTCAGCTGGTGGACTGGGACAACGATGGAGATCAGGACCTGGCGATCGTCTCCGGCGGAATGTTGGAGAACGGCGAGAAAGAGACCAATGTGCTGTATGAAAACCGGGGAGGGCACCTGGTGGATGTGACCCGGCAGCTGGATGCCGAGGTGACGGGTGCCGCTTTTGGCTCGGCTTGGGCCGATTACGACAACGACGGTGACTTGGACTGGCTGATCGTCAACTCGAAGAAGAACACGGTGCTGCTGGAGAATCAGGCCGCCAAAGGTCGTTACCTGAATGTACGGCTCAAGAGCGGCGACAGCAATCGCAATGGCGTGGGTGCCCGGGTGGAACTGGTGATCGATGGTAAGACCCAGGTGCGCACCCTGCAGGCCGGTAAAGGCTATGCCGCATCGGAAGAGCTGGAAGCCCACTTCGGTCTGGGTGATGCGGAGCGGGTAGAGCAGCTACGGGTGCGCTGGCCGGATGGGGAAGTGACCACACTGAAGGGCCTGAAGGCAGACCAGACGATCACCGTCAGCCGGCGCTAAGGGCTCGCGAAACAATAACTCCCTGTTTTGGGACGCCCATCCATCCCGCCTGGCTGGCCGGTTCATGTTCCTGACGGAACCGGCATTTCCCACATCCCTGTGGGTCACGTTGCGAAAACTTGAAAGATAACGAATATTCCTGCGTTTCCGCGCGCCGTGCAGGGATGCGCAAGTGTCGCGGGAGGCAGGATGCCGGTAGCGACCCTTGCCAGACGGGCGCCTCGACGCCCCAAATTCAGGGACTCATTATTTCGCGAGCCCTAAGATAAAGGAGAGCAGTGGAATGTCTATGAAACGCGCATATGGATTTACCCTGGGTCTCCTCTCCATGCTTATGACGACCCATATACTGGCAGAACGGCTGAACGGCTTCGACCTGGGTGATGATGCCCTGATCCCGGTGGCCGATATCCATTCCGGCGGGCCGGGACGGGATGGCATACCTTCGATCGACAAACCCCGCTTCGTAGCGGCGACCAGCACCGGTGAGGTACGGCCCGACGACCCCATATTGGGGCTGGAGATGGCGGGTGTGGCCAAGGCCTATCCCATTGCGGTCATGAACTGGCACGAGATCGTCAACGACCGTTTTGATAGCAGACCGGTGGTGGTCACCTACTGCCCGCTCTGTGGCAGCGGAGTTGCCTACACCGCCAGGGTGTCGGGGATGGAGCTCACCTTCGGGGTCTCCGGCCTGCTCTACAACAGCGACGTGCTGCTGTATGACCGCCAGACCGACTCGCTCTGGTCCCAGATGCTCTCCAAGGCGATATCCGGTCCAATGAAGGGGACCCGGTTGACCATGCTGCCCCTGACCCACACCACCTGGTCTCACTGGCTCGAGGGTCACCCGGACAGCCTGCTCCTCTCCCGGAAGAGCGGTTTCAAACGTAACTACGACAAGGACCCCTACGCCGGGTATGAAGATGAAAAGGGTGTATGGTTTCCGGTGCAGAAAAAGGACCCCCGCTTCCACCCGAAAGAGCGGGTGGTCGGCCTGGAACTCGATGGCCGTTTCAAGGCCTACCCACTAAGCGAGTTGAGCCAGACCAAGGGCGAGGTAAACGATCGGTTCGCAGGCCAGGTACTCTCTGTCGAGTTTGATCCGGGTAGTCAGAGTGCGAGTATCAGGAGGGCCGACGGCAAGGTGATCCCCACCATAAACTCATTCTGGTTCGCCTGGTACGCCTTCCACCCGGAAACGGAGGTCTACCGGGCCCCCTGAATCTTCTCTATAACCAGATCATACAGCCGCAGGCGAACGGGTGGCTGAGCAGCGGATGTGACGGGTAGACGCGAATCTTGAACTGCTCCAGTCCGGTAAGGGGCTGACGGCCGTGCGCGGCATTCAGGTTGATCCGGAAGATATGCTCGCCCTGATCATTGCGCCGCTCCTGCACGAAACGGAGTGTCTTCTCCGGTTTGAACGGTTTCAGGGAGTCGCCCCGACCCAGGACGCACTCCACCACCACGTCATTGGGGTCCAGACCGTTGAGCTCGAGTGCCACTTCGATGGGATAAGGCTCGTCCGCCCCGATGGCCGGCCGCAGTTGGGAATCGAGCCTTATCTTCACTCCGGGCCACCCCTGGCGGAACCGCTGTATCCATTCCGCCAGGGTACGGCTCCCTGCGCCTTCCTCCTGACGCATGCGGGTGCCCTGATTCCTGGCCGGGAGATAGAGCAGACGGATATAGTCCTGGGCCATGCGTACGGAGTTGAAGTGGGGGAGGATACTCTTCATCGCCTCCTTCGAACGCCGGGTCCACTCCCGTTTGTCAGAAAAATAGAGCGGGATCACCTCATGTTCCAGAATATTCAGCAGATCCAGGGCCTCTTTCTGGTCCCGTGCTTCCGGGTCCTGCTCTTCTGACGGTGTGATCGCCCAGCCGTTCTGGCCGTTATAGGCCTCGTCCCACCAGCCATCCAGCACACTTATGTTGAGGGCACCGTTGATGGCCGCCTTCATGCCGGAGGTGCCACAGGCCTCTTTCGGATATTCGGGCACGTTCAGCCAGACATCCACCCCGGGGTGGAGTTTGCGTGCCATGGAGAGGTTGTAGTCCTCGAGTATCAGCACCTTGCCACGGAACTCAGCACGCTGGGAGAGGCTCATGATCTCCCGGATCAGCTGCTTGCCCGGCTCGTCATTGGGGTGTGCCTTGCCAGCGAACAGGAACAGTACCGGCCGTTCCGGATCATTCACCAGGCGTGCTACGCGCTCCAGGTCCCGGAACAGCAGGGTGGCCCGTTTGTAGGTGGCGAATCGTCGGGCGAAGCCGATGATCAGGGTATCCAGGTGCTTTGGGTCGAGCAGTTGGGTGAGCTCCTCGATCTGGGAGGCGCTGGCCCCGTCCCGGTGGAACTGGACCCGGGCCCGCTGACAGGCGTCCTCCAGCAGTTCCGCCTTCTGGATCTCACGCACCGACCGATAGGCGTGATCGGGCATCCTGTCGATGAACTGCTGCCAGAAAGCATGGTCGGTGAGCTTTGCACGCCAGCCTCGGCCGGTGTACATTTCAAACAGGGCGACCCACGACTGCCCGAGAAAGGTCTCTGCATCCACACCGTTGGTGACATAGGTGATCGGATTTTCCTCCGGCGGGATCTGGGGCCAGATGTGGGCCTCCATCTGAGATGCGACCCGGCCGTGGATGCGGCTCACACCGTTGTGGAAGCTGGAGCCGTGCAACCCGAGCGCGGTCATGTTGAAGCCGTGGGGATTGGATGGACGGGTGCCCAGCTCCAGGAAACGGTCGGTCTCCATGCCGATCTCGGACAGGAAAGGGCTGAAATAGCTGAGAATCAGGTCGTGGCTGAAGATATCGTGTCCGGCCGGGACCGGGGTATGGGTGGTGAACACCGTGTTGGCCGCGACCATGACCCGTGCGGTATCGAACGCCATGCCCGTCAGCATCTTCTCCCGGCACCGTTCCAGGATCAGAAAACTGGCATGTCCCTCGTTGATATGCCAGACGGAAGGGGCCTTCCCCATGGCGCGCAGGGCCCGCACCCCGCCAATGCCCAGCACGATCTCCTGGCGAATACGCTCCTCTGACCCACCACCGTAGAGTTTGTAAGTGATGGCCCGGTCCTCCGGGGTATTCTCCTGGGTATCGCTGTCCAGCAGATAGAGACGAATGTGGCCAATCCTCGCCTCCCACACCAGCAGCTGCACGCTGCGGCCGAGCATCTCCACCTCGATCTGCAGTTTGCTGCCGTCCGCATCCAGTGCTGGCTTTATTGGAAGGTCTTCCGGGTCAACATGGGGGTACTCCTCCTGCTGGTCCCCATTACACAGGATGCGCTGCGTAAAATAGCCCTCCCGGTAGAGCAGCCCCACGCCGATGAAGGGCATCCAGAGATTGCTCATGGCCTTACAGTAGTCTCCGGCGAGGATGCCGAGACCGCCGGCATAGATGGGCATGCTCTGATGCAGCCCGAATTCCAGGGAGAAGTAGGCGATCAGGTCCTTCTGCGGGTCCAGATAATATTCGGAACTCACCAGCGGACGTTCCTGCATATAGGTGTCATAGACCGACAACACCCGACCATACTCGGCCAGGAAAACCGGGTCAGAGGCGGCAGCGTTCAGGGTCGACTGGGCGACCCGGCGCAGGAACAGTTTGGGACTGCTGTTACAGGAGACCCAGGTGGCTACGTCCAGATGGGCGAGAAGACGCCGGGCACTGCGGTCCCAGCTGTAATAGAGATCGTTTGCCAGTTCCTCCAGGCGCCGGATCCTTTCCGGCAGTCTGGGGCGTACCTCTACGTTGAAAACCGTGCCCGACATTTCCTTCTCCTCTTCTATTCTGTCACCAGGGTCAGGGTGACCCGGTAAGTCACCTCACAGAGATAGGGGGATGATATCGGAAAACCGAGCGAAAGATACAACACAATACGGCTCGATAACTGTAACAGATAAACTAACACCTAGATCCTGCAAGTATTCGCACGCACATAGCACAACCTCTTGTTCCGTATAGCGATATGAAAAATCTCGGCAATCACAATAAGGCTCCACTCAATTTTTCATTCGCTCTGCGAAACAATAGCTTGCACTCTGCACGCACGACTACCTGCAGGATCTAGGTAACAGATCAAATTATGATAAGTTCGAACAGGAAGTGTTTTGACATCTTAACCTGTGATGCTATGATGCTACCTATGCGCAGCACAGTCAGAATTGACGACGACCTGATGATGGAGCTAAAAGAGCGGGCGCACCGTGAGAATGTGTCCCAAACTCGAATGCTCAACCGATTGCTGCGCGAAGGCATTAAGGCTTCCCGCGGGCGTCGCGCAAAGAAGAGCCTGTACAAGGAGACGACAATTGCCATGGGCACTCCGAGCGTCGATTTAGATAAAGCACTTGCGCTCGCCGCAGACTTCGACGATGGGGAGATCCTAAGAAAATTGGCACTGAGAAAGTGAAGATCGTTGACCTGAATGTCTTGCTCTATGTTGTAAACGAGAATACCCCGCACCACCAAACGCTGCTTGACTGGTGGGAGAGTGCTGTCAATGGTGACGAGTCCGTGGGCTTGCCTTGGGTTGTTCTGCTCGGTTTTCTCCGTATCACTACAAATCCGAAGATCTTTCCTAACCCATTAGAACCTGCTACTGCCATAAGCAAGATCAACACTTGGCTTTCCCTCGCCAACACATATCTGGTGACAGAAAAGGATGAACACTGGGAGATACTGCGCACCATGTTGGCTGATGCAGGAACTGCTGGTAATCTCACCACGGACGCACATCTGGCGACGCTCGCGATCAGTCATGGAGCCGTTCTTGTGTCCTGCGATAGCGACTTCGCGCGCTTCCGGGGTCTGCGCTGGGAGAACCCGATCAGTTTTCCATAAATGACTGCTCCTGGCCGATTCCGGCCATTCACTTTCCTGATTACCTACATATCTAAGCCACTTTCTGGGGCAATTACTGGTTGGGCAAAGGAGCGATAGCGACCTGCCCACCATGAGCCTTTGTTGGGCACGCTGCGCTTTGCCCAACCGACAAATTCGAGCTGTAGGGTGGATCAAGCGAAGCAGGCCCACCAGAACCGCTATGTCCATATATATATATAAGGATTTTGTGAAATAAACCCCCGGGGTTTACTATTGAGTTAACCAGTCACACAACAAAAAAAGATTGGTAACGAGAACAGCTGGATAAAAATGGCCGCAATCGAAGGTAATCCAGGACGTACCTTGTACTTCGGAGCCAATCTGGATTGGTAATGAGAGGGAAAAAGGGAAAGGGGGGCGGTGACAAATCGCGATCATTCTCGTTTGGCTCC
>JAUXBK010000210.1 GCA_030619405.1 Sedimenticola sp.
TCTGGATCTTCTTCTGGTTCTTGGGCCAGCGGTTCTTGGGGCACCACCACTGTTCCGGGTGCTGTAGGAGCCATGATTCGTACAACCCATTGACTTTGGACATCATCTGGATCGCCTGGGTGGTACCGTCGGCATCCGGGTCGTCGGGTTCCACCGGCAGGTGGAAGGTGACCCGGAAATGAGCCCCCTGCAGACGTTCAGTCTGAACCGGCACCAGTGGGCAGTCGTACTTGAGGGCAAGTCGCGCCGGGGTGATGGTGGTCATGGCCTCGCGACCGAAGAAGGGCAAGGGTTGCCCACTGTTGATCCTCACATCGGCCACGAAACCAAGGGAGGTACCTGCCCCCAGCAGCTGAACCAATGGGCGCACGCCGGCCTCTTTGCCAACGAACCCGCTCTGCAGGTGGTTTCGGTAACGTTGCAGCATCCCATCGAGCAGGGGATTATTCAGCTTGCTGTGGATGACGCTGAGTACTAGCTTCGTCTTCCGGGTGATGACGCTCGGGGAAATCTCCCAGTTGGCAAGATGGCTGGAGACGAAGATAGTGGGCCTGCCCTGTTTTATGAGTGTATCCGTCTCCCCTTTGAACACGGCTTCCAGACGTTGTTCCTGCTGGTCGCCGGCAATGGTCTTCAGGTGCGGGTATTCGGCAGTGACGGCCCCGATGTTTCCCCACACCAGCCGGGTCAGCCGTTTGATCTCCCGGTCGTCCCGGTCCGGAAACGCATAGCGTAGATTACGTTCGATCTTGACCGTCCGGGGCAGCAGCGGGCCGATCAACTGCATGGCGCGGCGGCTGATGTTACTCGCCCGGTCCGGTGGGAGCAGGGCGCAGATCTGCCAGAAAATGGCGGCAGACAGTGCCTCCACCAGCCACCCTGCCTGCCGTAACAGCGGTGCCTGCCGGAAGGTTCGCCAGAATGGTTGATCAGCGAGAAACGTCATGATCAGCTATTCGAATCAAGAGCTTGTGCTATGTGAGTGTGAGCACTTGCAGGATCTAGGTTTCAGTCTATCGTGGTCAGGGGATTCGGCGACGGTTCGTCTATCGCCTGCCGGTATATCTCAAGATAGTGGATGGCGCTGGCCTCCCAGCTGAAGTCCTGTTTCATGCCGTTGGTGGCCAGTTTCTCCCACCAGACCGGCGGGCGCCGGTGAAACTCGATGGCCCGTTCGATGGCCCGCCACAGCGCACCTTCATTCGGCTGGTTGAAGACGAAGCCGGTGGCCTTGTCGTCCAGCAGATTGCGCGGGGTGGCGTCCACCACCGTGTCTGCCAGTCCGCCGGTGCGATGGACGATGGGAACGGTGCCGTAGCGCAGGCTGTAGAGCTGGTTGAGCCCGCACGGTTCGAAACGTGAAGGCATCAGAAAGCAGTCGCAGCCGGCTTCCACCCGGTGTGCCAGCTGCTCGTCGTAGCCGATGAATGCAGCCACCCGGTCCGGGTGCTCCTCGGCCACCGCGCGTAGTGCCTGCTCCAGGCGTGAGTCACCGGAGCCGAGCAGCACCAGCTGGGTATTCTGCTGTTTGATCAGGCCGGGCAGTATGCCCAGGATCAGATCCACCCCTTTTTGCTCCACCAGACGCCCGATGTGTCCAAACAGAAAAGCATTTTCATCTTCCGGCAGCCCCATCTCCTGCTGCAGCCTGAGTTTGTTTATTTTCTTCAGGTCGAAGGTATCCGCATCGTAGTGCTGAGGCAGGGCGGGGTCGGAGGCGGGGTCCCACTCTTCGTAGTCGATGCCGTTCAATACCCCTTTGAGTCGGTCGGTGCGGTGCAGCAGCAGCCCCTCCAACCCGTAGCCGAACTCCGGGGTGAGGATCTCCCGTGCATAGGTGGGGCTGACCGTGGTTACCCAGTCGGTAAACGCCAGGCCACCCTTGATGAATGAGAAGTAGTGGTGAAACTCCAACCCCTCGGGGGACCAGAGCGCTTCCGGCAGCCTGATCCGGTCGAAGGCGGCGCGGTCGAACACCCCCTGATACGCCAGGTTGTGAATGGTAAAGAGGGTGGCAGGACGGCTCCCCTCATCGGCCAGCAGGGCCGGTACCAGACCGGTCTGCCAGTCGTTGCAGTGGACCAGATCCGGGCGCCAGTTGAGGTCGGCGTGGTCCAGGGCTATGGTTGCGATGGCACGACAAAACAGGGCGAAGCGCTCCGGGTTGTCCTCCCAGTCACTACCGTAGGCATTGGTATAGGGGTTTCCCGGGCGATCGAACAGGCCGGGCACGTCGATCAGGTAGAGGCGGATGCGCGCCCCCAGCCACCCTTCCAGTATCTGTATCGGCTCCAGGCTGCCCGGAAGCTGCAGGGTTGCTGCCGGATGCAGCGGGAGTGCCCGTTCGATGGCCTGGGGGTAGCCGGGCAGCACTACTCTCACATCGTGCCCGAAATGGCTCAAGGCGACCGGCAGGCTGCCGGCCACGTCCGCCAGCCCGCCCGTCTTGATCAGGGGCTGAGCTTCACTGGCGGCGAAAAGGATATTGAGGGGTGACATGTCGTAACTACTCTGTGGTGATCCGGGAGTCTGTGGCAGTTGGTTGATGGTGGCATTGGATTAAGGGCTCGCTTCAAAATAATTTCACATTTACGAACGCCGACCCATCCCACCTGACTGCGTTGTAACAACTGGAAATATAACGAATATTCCTGCGTTGTTACGCCTTGTCAGCCGGGCGCCTCGACGCCCGTAAATGTAAACTTATTTTGGCGCGAGCCCTAAGATTAAGTCCAACCGGCCCTTATGTCGAGGCTGCCATTAAAAAAGGGTAGAATATTATTAAATCCTGAAAATTCTTTACACAGTCCCGGTCACGCGGGGAACGGGGCTTTCCAACGAGCAGTAGATACCCATGAAATCCATCACTGAGAGCAATCAATGGCGCGCCCTCGAGCAGCATTGGGCGGAAATGGAAACGGTCAGTATGCGGGAGTTGTTCGAGCAGGACCCGGAACGGTTCGACCGGATGTCCCTGGAAACCTGTGGCATGCTGCTGGACTATTCCAAGAACCGGGTGACCGACGAGACCCTGGATCTGCTGTTTCAGCTGGCTCGGGAGCTCGACCTCGAGGGTTGGATCCGGCGCATGTTTGCTGGCGACGAGCTCAACAATACGGAGCACCGTCCGGTGCTGCACACCGCCCTGCGCAATCGCTCCAACCGCCCCGTGTTCGTCGATGGAGAGGACGTGATGCCGGCGGTGAACGAGGTGCTGGAGAGGATGGGGCATTTTGCCAACTCGGTGCGCACCGGCGAGTGGCGGGGTTACACCGGGAAGCGCATCACCGATGTGGTCAATATCGGTATCGGCGGTTCCAACCTGGGGCCACTGATGGTGTCCGAGGCGCTGGCCCACTATCACCTGCCGGATCTGCGGGTGCATTTCGTCTCCAATGTGGACGGTACCCATCTGGCGGAGACCCTGAAGCCGCTGGACCCGAAGCGCACGCTGTTCATCGTTGCCTCCAAGACCTTCACCACCCAGGAGACCCTGGCCAATGCCCGCGCCGCCCGTGACTGGTGTCTGCGCAAATTGAAGGACGACGAGGCGGTGGCGCAGCATTTCGTGGCGGTCTCCACCAATACCGAGGAGGTGAAAGCCTTCGGCATCGACCCGGCCCACATGTTCGAGTTCTGGGACTGGGTCGGGGGGCGCTACTCGCTCTGGTCCGCCATCGGTCTGCCCATCGCTATGGCGATCGGCATGCGGCGCTTCTATGAGCTGCTGGAGGGCGCCCACGAGATGGACGAGCACTTTCTCAACGCCGACCTGTCGGAGAACATGCCGGCCATCCTGGGGTTGCTGGGTGTCTGGTACCACAATTTTGGTGGCGTCAGGACCCACGCCATCCTGCCTTACGATCAGTACCTTCGCGACCTCCCCCCCTATCTGCAGCAGGCGGACATGGAGAGTAACGGCAAGGGTGTGGCCCGGGATGGCCGCAAGGTGGACTACACGACCGGCCCGGTGGTCTGGGGATCAGCGGGGACCGATGGTCAGCACGCCTTCTATCAGCTGATCCACCAAGGCACCCAGCTGATCACCAGCGACTTCATCGCGCCGATCCGCAGTCACAACGAGCTGGGTGATCAGCACCGGATCCTGCTGGCCAACTTCTTTGCTCAGACCGAGGCGCTGATGAAGGGGCGTACCGAACTGGAGGCGAGGGCGGAGCTGCAGGCGGAGGGCCTCAGTCCCGAAGCGATCGATGCCCTGGCGCCACACAAGGTGTTCCCGGGCAACCGCCCCACCAACAGCATCCTGATCGACCGTCTGACCCCGCGCCGCCTGGGTTCCTTGATTGCGGCCTACGAGCACAAGATATTCGTCCAGGGGATCATCTGGCAACTCAACTCTTTCGATCAGTGGGGGGTGGAGCTGGGCAAACAGCTGGCCGGGGTGATATTGACCGAGCTTGAAGGCGAGCTGTCGCCGGGGCTTCACGACGGCTCCACCAGCAATCTGATCGCCTATTTCAGGGAGCAGCGGGGGGAGTGATTGCCCCTTTTAGGGACTTGGAAAATATTAAATTACGTGATTTGCGCCGGATAGGGCTTCGTCTTCAAGGCGCGCCAAGGGGCGCATACTCGTTGTATGTAACCCTTGGCGCAACACCGAAGA
>JAUXBK010000053.1 GCA_030619405.1 Sedimenticola sp.
GATATTGATTCGTAGAGCGAATTTGCGACCGAGTGGAATCCTTGTTGTGATTTCCAAGGGAGCAAATATCGCTATACGGATCAAGAGCTTGTGCTATGTGAGTGTGATCACTTGCAGGATCTAGGTTGAAGGCTACTGGGACGGATATCGGGCTGCTAATCAATATCGGTGCCCAAATCAGGAGAGTTCAAGCGACTTTTTTGATCAAATAAATCCGTGTCTTATCCGCGTTAATCCGCGGCTATTTTTTTGTTCGTGAACGCATGCCCTATTTCTGATAGTTGCGTAGGGTGCGGTGAGGAACGAACCGCACCAATCCCCAACTTGGCAGCCAACCCCGATGCGGTTCGCAGGCTTACCGCATCCTACGAATGTCATTCTTTAGTGGTCTATCTTGAATCATGAAACCCAAAGCAACCGAAAAACCCCAGTTCAGTTTCGAGCTGTTTCCGCCCAAGACCGACACCGGGATGGAGAAACTGCGGGCCCATGTGCGGCAGCTGGCCCGGCTGGACCCGCTCTTCTTTTCCGTGACTTATGGAGCCGGCGGCTCCACTCAGGAGCGGACCTTCGAGACCGTCTCCTGGCTGCGCGGTGAGGGGATAGAGACCGCCCCCCACATCTCCGCCATCGGCGCCTCCCGGGAACATATCCACAACATCCTGGAGCACTATCGGGAGCAGGGCATCCGACGTATCGTCGCCCTGCGCGGTGACATGCCTTCCGGCATGGGTGAGGCGGGAGACTTTCCCTATGCCAACGAGCTGGTGGAGTTCACCCGCGCCGAGACCGGTGATCACTTCCACATCGAGGTGGCCGCCTATCCCGAATTTCACCCCCAGGCACCCGACGCGGGAACCGATCTGTGGAACTTCAAACGCAAGGTGAACGCCGGTGCCAACGGCGCCATCACCCAGTATTTCTACAACGCGGATGCCTATTTCCGTTTCGTGGAGAGTTGCGAGAAACTGGGGGTGGATATCCCCATCGTCCCGGGCATCATGCCCATCAACAACTATGTCCAGCTGGCGCGCTTTTCAGACGCCTGCGGTGCGGAGATCCCGCGCTGGATCCGCAAACGCCTGCAGGGGTTCGGGGACGACATCGACAGCATTCGCGCCTTCGGCATCGACGTGGTCACCGCCCTGTGTGAACGCCTGCTGGCCCACGACGCCCCCGGACTCCATTTCTACACCATGAACCAGGCCGGACCCACCATTCAGATCTGGGACAACCTGGGCCTCCCCCGGCGGCAGGACGACTGATCTGCCGTGCGGGCACTGAGATGAGGCTGCCGCGGGTCTACACGGATCAGCCCCTGCATCTGCATCTGCAGCTGCAGCTGGAGGGCGGGGCGAGCCGTCACCTGGCACAGGTGCTGCGGCTGAAAGCTGGCGCGGAAGTGATACTGTTCGATGGCGACGGGAGGGACTACCAGGCCCGGCTGCTGGAGACAGGCAGACGCAACGTCCGGGTGGAGATCACCGGCCGTGGCGATGAAGAGCCCCCACCACTCCTGCGGATCCATCTGGGGCTCGGTATTTCCCGGGGGGAACGGATGGATTTTTCGATCCAGAAGGCGGTGGAACTGGGTGTCAGCCGCATCACGCCCCTGCTCACCGAACGCTGCGAGGTCCGCCTCCCGGCGGAACGGATGCAGAAGCGGCTCAAACACTGGCAGGGAGTTGTAATCGCCGCCTGTGAACAGTCCGGACGCCGGCGGCTGCCGTCGCTCGGGCCAACCCGTGACCTGGAACAGTGGAGCGCCGATAACAGTGACGGCTACGGCATCATACTGGACCACCGGGCGCCGGATACCCTGGACCGGCTGCCACCACCGGATCGGGAGGTGAAACTGCTGATTGGTCCGGAGGGTGGCTGGTCGGGAAGGGAACGGGAATGGATGCTGGCGGCGGGTTTCCGGGGCGCCCGTCTCGGCCCTCGGATATTGCGCTCCGAGACCGCACCGCTGGCCGCCATCGCCGCCATGCAGATGCTGTGGGGGGATTTCCGCTGACTCTTCCGCGTGCGCGCAAAAAACGCGCCCACCCTACGCTATCTCGTTACTCATAACTTAAAACATTCTCGCGCAAAGGCGCAAAGACGCAAAGGAAAATCAAAATCATTTTTTACTGGTACCCACACTCTGGGTAGGTGCCTATTCCGCAGTTTGCTTTTTCCCCACGACGCAGGAAAGCCACCGCATGCGTTCCCACGCAGAGCGTGGGGACCAGCAGATACACGAAGCCTACTGGGATGGATGTCGAGCTGCCAATCAGCTTCGGCGCCCAAAAAGTAGCGTATTATCAATTCAATCCGTGTTTGATCCGCGTTAATCCGCGGCCTTTTTTTGTTCGCTAACGCATACAGATTTTCAAACTGCGGCGAAGCTCTGTTCCGGTTCTAGTACCTCCGCCAGTGCCTGTTCCAGGGCATCCAGGTCCGGAATCCAGGCCTCCTGGCCGCCGACCCAGACCTGGCGCGCCACCATCACCCGCTCCTGGTCCGGCCTCTCGATCGGTGCGATCAGCTCTTCCGTCACCCGGATCAGGCGGGGAATGGCGCGTAGCAGTATCCCGGTATAGGGGCGGTCGGAGTGATCGTTCAGGGTGCGACAGATGGCAATGCGGGCGCGGTGTCCAATCTCCACGTCCGGCACCCCGCCTGCCAGCATCTCATAGGAGACCAGGGGTACCGGGGACCGCCGCCACTCGATCACCCCCAGCAGCCAATCCGGCGCCCGCTCCGGGTGAACCTCGGGCGCCCGATACCCAATCACCTCCGAGAGTGTCATGTGGGGCAGCAGCAGCTGGCCCGACTGCAGGGGAAGAAGCACCCCACGCACCTCCCTGGCAGCAGAGTTCCCGCTCATAATTCCACCCCCGCCAGTACCGAGTGGATATTATCCAGCAGGTCCGCCTCCTGATAGGGTTTGCCCAGATAGCGCTTCACACCCAGCTCCAGAGCCAGTTTACGGTGCTTGTCACCGGTACGTGAGGTGATCATGATAATCGGGATCTCCTTCAATTCCTCGGTATTGCGCATATGTCGGGCCAGTTCGTAACCGTCCATCCGCGGCATCTCGATGTCCAGCAGCATCAGATCCGGCCGATACTCCTGCAGCAGGGTTACCGCATCCACCCCGTCCTTGGCGGTGACCACCCGCATACCATGGCGTTCCAGCACCCGCTCGGTCACCTTGCGCACGGTAATGGAGTCATCCACCACCATCACCATCCTGCCAACGCCCAGACCGGTGGGAACAGGCATCTCCACTGCGGTCGGTACCGCACGGGCGGCGTCCAGGCGCACCAGCGCCGTGACATCGACGATCAGCGCCACCCGGCCATCACCCAGGATGGTTCCGCCGGAGATCCAGCGGATGGAGCTGATCTGGGGCCCCACCGACTTGACCACGATCTGCCGGTTTCCAAGCAGCCCGTCGACCTGGAGCGCCACCCGATGCTCACCGGCCCGGACCAGCAGCAGGGGATACCACTTCCGTTGGTCACTGAAATTCGACTGACCCAGATTGAGCAGCTCACCCAGGTAACGTACCCGGTAGTCATGGTCCGCATACCGGTAACAAGGATCGTCAGCCTGATAGAACTCCATCAGTTCATCCAGCGGCAACCGCACCACACCTTCGATACTGGTGTGGGGTATGGCATAGATCTCATCCCTCAGTTCCACCAGCAGGGCATCACTGATCGCCAGTGTCAGCGGTAACCGGATCAGAAACCGACTGCCCGCGCCCTGTTCGGAGCTGATGTCGAGGGAGCCACCCAGCAGCTTGACCTCCTTGGCCACCACGTCCAGGCCTACACCACGACCAGAGATCTGGGTGACCTCCTGTTGGGTACTGAAGCCGTGTTCAAGCACGAATTGCAGCACGTCACTGTCCGGGACACGGGCCTTGGGATCCAGCAGTCCCTTCTCGATGGCCCGCTGCCGTATCAGATCGATATTAATACCTTTGCCATCGTCACTGATGGTCAGCACTACGTCGTTCCCCTCGCGGGTCTGCCGGATGGTGATCTGTCCGCTCTCCTCCTTTCCCGCGTCGTGGCGGGACTGTGGTGTCTCGATACCATGGGAGACCGCGTTGCGCAGTATGTGCTCCAGAGGTCCGATCATCCGGTCCAGGATACCCCGGTCCAGTTCACCTTCCGCCCCGTAGACATCCAGCTGCGCCTGCTTTCCGAGGGTGCCTGCCGTCTGTCGCACAATCCGCTGTAGCCGGGGGACCAGCTGTGAGAAGGGGACCATGCGGGTGCGCAGCAGGCTATCCTGCAGGTCGGTGGTGACCCGGGCCTGCTGCTGCAGCAGGGTCGCGTTCTCCTCCTGCAGTTCATCCAGGAAACCGTTGATGCTGCTCAGGTCGTTGACCGTCTCCATCAGACTGCGGGAGAGATGCTGCATGGTGGAGAAGCGATCCATCTCCAAAGGATCGAAGGTCTCTTCCAGCACCCTCCCCTCCTCCTTCTCCTTTTCATAACGGAAAAGGATCTGGGCCTCGGTCTCGATATCCAGCTGTCGCAGCTGGGTACGCAGACGGTCCACCGTCTGCTCCAGTTCCGACAGGTTGAAGCCCATGGCACTGGTCTGCTGCTCCAGGCGCGCCCGGTAGATACTCACTTCGCCCGCATTGTTGACCAAGCGGTCCAACAGGCCGGAGCTCACCCGGATCTGTTCACGCGCGGTCCGGGATACCGGCTTGGCCGCCGGTACCCCTTCGGTGGAGGTGCTGAGTGCAGGCTCCGCTCTGGGTTCCCGGGGCGATGCAACCGATTCTGAGGCCGGGGGACGCTCCGCCGGCTGACCGCCAGCGTCAACCCGTTCTTCTTTCTTCCCGTGTATCTCCGGCCCGGCATCCGACACCGGCTGCGGCGATTCGGCTCTACCTGCCACCTGTTCCAGGCGCCGGATCAAGTCATCGCTGCGCCGCACCTGTGGTCCCAGGGCGATATCCTCCAGCTGCTCCTCCAGCCGGTCTGCTACCAGCTGGGACAGACCGACCACGCCCGCGTCTGCTTCAATCTCTCCCGCTTCGACACCGGACAGCAGGGACTCGAAGGCGTGGCTGAGATCGCCTACCGGCATGGCACCGGAGAGCCGGGCTCCCCCCTTGAGGGTGTGCAGCGTCCGCTGCAGTTCGTTCAGGGGCTCTGTCGCCGTGGGGTCGTTGCGCCACTGCTCCAGTGAGCTTCCCACCGAGTCGAGCAGTTCCCTCGACTCTTCCACGAAAATCTCCACCAGTTCCGGATCACCATCCAGCTGCTCGTATTCCACCGCCCGGGTGACCGGAACGACTTCGTCTGCCGGCGGTTCGGGCCGGGATATCTGTTCAACAACAGGCTCTGGTTCGGGTTCCTGTGCGGACAGCTGTTCTGTTTCGGGTTCAAATTCGGCCTCGGGCACTGGTGCCTGTTCCCGGGCAATCCCCTCCTTCACCTGCTCCAGATAGCGGCCGATCTCCTGCAGCAGTCCCTGCCAGTCCGGCAGCACAGCCCCAGGCTGATTGATCGTGCTCAGCACTGACTCGAAGCAGGTGATACTGCTCTCGATCAGGTCCAGCACCTGAGTATCCGCGGGGGCGCCCTCGACCTCCAGCTCATTGATACAGGTCTCCAGCAGGGTGCTGACAGCGGCGATCGGTTCCACCCCCGCCATGTCTGCACTGCCATGAAGGGTGTGCAGGGACCGGGGGATATCTCCCCGGCCCAGATCACAGCCCTGGGGATCCGCACGACAGTTACTGACGAACTGCCTCAGGTTCTCGATATGTCCCCGCGACTCAGAGAGGAATATTTCCAGCAAAACCGGATCCACGCGGATAGGCGGCGGCGCCTCTTCCATCGCGGGTATTTCCGGCTGCTCCGTGGCGGGGCGTACATCAGCCCCTGGAAAGGGCACCACTACGGCACTCACGGCAGTCTCGTCCGCTGCACCCTCCGGCTCCAGGGTTTCAACCGCCTGCCCGGTCCCGGTGGGGGCCGCCGACTCAGCCATACTGAATGCACGCTCCATCAACGGTTGCACTTCCGCTGCCGCAGTATCCCCGGAGACCTGGGATCCAATCAGCCCGGGCAGCATCGACACACTCTCCCGGAGCAACGAGAACAGTTCCGGAGTGACCTCCACCGTCCCATCGATGATCCGGTTCAACAGGTTTTCGATAGACCAGGCAAACTCGCCAATGTCGTCGGCACCGACCAGACGACCACTGCCTTTCAAAGTGTGGAAGGAACGGCGGAAGGTGGCCAACGCATCGGAGTCTTCCGGGTTGGCGCACCAGCGAGGCACGTACTCTTGAATCACCTCGAGCTCTTCCCCCGCCTCCTCGATGAAGATCTCAAGTATCTCCGGGTCGATCTCTTCCTGCCCGCCCGGTTCCGGCTCCAGTTCCAGTTTCGGCTCCGATTCACCTACCGGCTGTTCCAACACGACCGGCTCCGGCCCAATCTCCTCCTCGACGAGCCCTTCCGGTTCCCGGGATTCAGTCTCGAACAGCGGCGTCTCATCTTCCGGCTCTGGTACCAAGGCCACCGGATCCAGGTTCACTCCCAACTGTTTCAGGGACTGCCCTGCAATGTCCAGCACCTCGTTGTGGACCCCACGCCCCTCGGTCACCGATGACATAAAGTATTCGATGGAGGTGACCGCATCGGCGAAGGTGTCGATCTGTTCGGCCGATGGCATCGCGTGTCCACCGAGCAGTGACGAGGTGACATAACGGGAGAGTCCCTGCAACAGCTCGGCGGCCTGGTTCAGGCCCATGATGCGGAAAGCACCGGAGACTGACCGAAAGCGCTGCGGAACATCCCGCAACAGATCCGTTCGCCCCGGGCTCTCGATAAAGCTGACGATGGCTTCCCGGTTACGTGCCATGTCCACTTCGGCCTCGTGTATCACCGAGTCGATCAGTTTCTCGAACTCACCTTCCGGCAGCTCGGACATCCCCGAATCGGACTGGGACGGCCTCAGGTTCCGGAACCGACCCTTGGCCATGTTTTCCAATGTGGTCTCGATAAACAGGATATCGCCGGCCATGCCCATCAAGGTCTGCTCATCCGGGGTCTCACCGGTTTCCGCAAGCTCGTCGATCCGTTCCGCCTGGCGTTTCAAACGTTCCCGCAGCCCGCCTTGACCGATCATGCCCAGGGTATCTGCTATCTTCCGCATCGGGCCGGCCAGTGCGGCCAGCCGATCCATGTCACTGCTCTGGCCGCGTATGAAGAGATCCAGCCCATCCTTGATGGCGGTGAGATCCGCGTTGATGGCACGCTTGACCGACAGCATCAACTCCTGCCCCGGCGCCCTCAGCCCCACCCTTTCCCGTTCCAGGTCCACCTGGCTCAGAAGGGTGTCATCCAGACCATAGGCCTGCTTTACTTCCCGGATTATCGCATTGTCCGAGGTTGCGCTGGAGATGTAGTAGAGGAAATTTTTCAGTAGTTCGTCCGGTGGCGCCTCGACCACCGCCGTTTCACCCTGGTCGATGATGCGTTTGATCACCCGGTCCAGCTCGCCATAGAGTTCTTTGGTGGCGACACCGGTCTTGATACTGCCCTCTCTGAGACCCTCGGTCACCGCACGCCCGGCCCGCAGCAGGCGTCTGACAGGCTCGCTCCCCGCCTGCTGTTCCAGCTCTTTCAGCACCTCACCGACGCGCTTCAGGCCACCATTCACTTCCCGGCCCCGATACCATCCCAGCAGACCCTTGTGGTAACTGAGGCGGAGCCCGTGTGCCAGTGCGGACAGCTCCGGGTTGGGCACCCCCGCCTCCCCTTCTGCCAGCGCCAGGCGCTGATCCAGTTCCGGCGCGAACAGGGCCACTTCAGAGAGCAGTGCCGCCTCACGGGCAGCCCGAAGCTCATTGAGCATCGGCAGCACCAGCAGCGGGATATCCCGGGTTCCGGTTTCCAGCTTCTCCAGATAACCTGGCAGCTGGGCCAGCCCCATCATCAACGCCTCAGCGGCCTCCTCCCGGCGCGGGACCTGCCCCTGCTGCATCGCCTGGGCTACCAGCTCCATCTCTTCGGCAAGCATGGAAGCGCCGTAGATCTGCATCATCTGCAGGGTGCCACGCACCTGATTCAGCCGTTCGAGGCAGAGGTTCAGCAGGGCGCTGTTGGCCGGCTGCTCCAAGAATGCCTCCAGGGAGTGCCGGGCCTGATCGATGAGTACATCGATTTCGCCCCTTACCCATTTCAGCGTACTGTGATCGTGAGCTTCACTCATGCCCTTCCTTCCACTCGGTCACTCCGAAGATGCCCTGACTCGATACCGGTCTGTCTGTTATCAATCCGGCAGCCGGAAACCGGAAACCGAACGCTGCAGTTCGTCCGCCAGATCCGCCAGATTTCCGATCGAAGCCGCCGTCTGGCTGGTGCCGTCTGCAGTCTGGGTGGTGATCTCCTGGATGACGCTCATGGTATCGTCGATACTCTCTGCCCCTGCGGACTGGTGTTGGGCGGAACTGGCCACCTCGCTGATACGCTCCGCGATGGACTCGGAGACGTTTTCGATCTCTTTCAGGGCCTCACCCGCGTCCTCCGCCAACCGGGCTCCCGCCACCACTTCGGTGGTGGTAGCCTCCATCGACGTCACCGCCTCCTTGGTGTCCGCCTGGATGGTCTTGACCAGCGCCTCGATCTGCTTGGTAGCGTTACTGGAACGTTCCGCCAGACGCTGTACCTCGTCCGCCACTACGGCGAACCCGCGCCCTGCCTCGCCAGCCATCGCTGCCTGCATTGCGGCGTTGAGTGCCAGGATGTTGGTCTGGTCTGCAATATCATCGATCAGCTCGACGATGTCGCCAATCTCCTGGGAACTCTCACCCAACCGCTTGATGCGCTTCGATGTCTCCTGGATCTGCTCCCGGATGGTGTCCATCCCCTGAATGGTACGGCGCACCGTGTCCGCACCCTTGGCTGCGATCTCCACCGAACGCTGGGCGATTTCGGCAGAGCCGGTCGCTTCCGCCGACATCTGATCGATGGCACCGGTCATCTCTTTGATCGAGTGGGTGACGGTAGAGATCTGCTCCGCCTGGTGCTCACTCGCCTCCGCCAGGTGCATGGCCGTGGCCCGGCTCTCCTGGGCCGAGGTGGAGACCTGGACCGAGGTCTCGTTAATGGTGGTCACCAGGCTGCGCAACGCCTCGATGGCGTAGTTGATGGAATCGGCAATGGCACCCGTCACATCTTCGGTCACCGTCGCCGTTACCGTGAGGTCGCCGTCTGCCAGATCACCCATTTCGTCCAGCAGCCTCAGGATCGCCTGCTGATTCCGTTCATTCTGGGTCTTGCTCTGCTGCTCCCTGCGCTTCGCATTGCGCACCAGCGCATAGACCAGCAGCAACAGCAACAGAGCCACCAGCCCACCCAGTGCAGCCAGCATGCCCGGGCCTACCTTCACCCCGGCGATCTCAAACCGGCCAGGAGAGCGGCCAAAGGCGGTCAGCAACGCCGAGGCGCCCGTGTCGACCTGGTCCGACACGGCGGTGACGTCAGCCGCCGCCTCCAGGGCAGGCAGCACCGGCGGCACCGTGTCGATGATCCGTTCCGCATGCTGGTTGATGGTCTGGAACAGGCTTGACACCTCATGCAGTTTCTTGAGCGCCACCTCATCCTTGACCGCCTCGATCTGCAATGCGCGGCTGCCTTTCAGCATTCCCTGCAGTACCCGGCCGAAGCGATCCGCATCCCGGCTGAACTGATCGACGGCGGTGGCCGTATCCTTCCCACCTTTGAGTACCTTGATCACGTTCTTGTCGATGCGCTCGGCCAGCATCAACTGGCGCGATGCAATGGCGACCTGGGCCGGTGACGCCTGGCTCTTCACCAGGTTATCCACCACCTCCTGGGAGAGCTGCTGTAACTTGGGTGAGAGGTTGGTAACCGCACCGACCAGTTCACCTACCGACAGGATCTGCTCCTGATTCGAGAGGATATCATCCGCAACCCCCCTCAATTCGAGCCAACGCTTCTCCAGCGCCCCCAACTCTTCCGACACCTCTTTGGGAACCGGTGGAAGTCCCTGGGCCGGGTCACCCTTTTTCAGTTCTGTCATCAGACGCTGAAAGCTGTCTCGATCTGCCCGCAGCCGCTCGAATGAACGCTTTTCGCCCGCTACCGCTTCCAGAACATGCTTGGCGATCTGTTGGGAGACCACCCGCTGCTCTGCGACCCCGAGCAGATACTGCTCGTTATACGCTTCCTGTTGGGAGACCTGAAAATATGTCACGACTGCCAGAACGATGCTGATCAGCAGTCCCACCGATAAAAAAATGACGAGTTTATTGGATATATTAATGTTTCCCGCACTCGCTGCAGATCCTTTCTTCATCTCCGTCTATCTCCCAGCACAGCACCTTCGCTGCTATAAAAAACCGTCTATTCCGGCTCCGGATGTTCTACCCGAAGCCACGTGCATCAAGCTGCCGCGACCTGGAAGTCACTGCTCTCAGCCAGCCCCTTCATGCTGAGCACCAGCCGCACCTCACCTTCCAGTGTGAAGGCACCACGTACATAGGTTTCTATCTCTCCGGCCACCCCGGGTACCGCGGTCCGCTGCCCTTCTGTAAAGTGCCGCAGCCCCTGCACACCACCGACCAGCAGGCCGGCGCGCACACCATCGATGTCGATTACCAGGATCCGACTGCGCTTGCCCCGGATGATAGGTTTACTGCCAAGAAATACCTGCAGGTCGATCACCGGCAGCAGGTTGCCCCGGATATTGGCGATTCCCAGCAACCAGTGCTTCGCCCCGGGCACTCGGGTCACTGCAGCTGGATAGTTCAGTATCTCCGTCACTTCATCCAGCGGGGCAACCGCCGGCACACCTGCCGCCGTGAACAGGATTCCCTCCCACAGGTTCTGCTGCTCGGCCTGGGTCGGCTGATTCTCGGCCCGCCGGCGGCTCCGCTGCTCGATCTCCTGTAACAGCAGGATCAGTTCCCGGGAGGGGGATAGCGTATCAGTCATAGTCTGTTCCAATATCAGGCCTGCAGGACCGTTTTGATCTTGCTCAGAAGCTCACTCGCCCCAACCGGCTTTACCACATAATCCCGCGCCCCCTGGCGCAGCCCCCAGGCGCGATCCGTCTCCTGGTTTTTGGTGGACACCATGATGATCGGAATTTCCGCCGTCTCCGGGTTGCGGCTCAACTGCCGGGTAGCCTGAAACCCGTTCATGCCCGGCATCACCACATCCATCAGGATCAGGTCGGGCCTGGACTCTGCCGCCTCGGCAACACCTTGCTCGCCATTGTCCGCAGTTATCACCTGATAACCCCCCCCCTCGACGATCCCGCGTATCACATGGGTCTCGGTAGGGGAGTCATCGACGATAAGGACGGTTGCAGAGGGGGCAGCCGCTCTATCGGTCGATGGGGCGATCGGTGTGCTTTTTCTGAAGAAGCTTCTCATTTCAGGAATATCACTCTATTATGATAAAGAATCGATATCGATGACGTCTGCCATCATGCCGCCCGGGCAGTGTGGCGTCTGATTGCACCGAGCAGCTCGTCTTTGGTAAATGGCTTGGTCAGGTACTGCTCGGAGCCGACGATACGCCCCCGGGCACGATCGAAAAGGCCATCCTTGGAGGAGAGCATGATCACCGGGGTACCCCTGAACTCCTCGTTGTTTTTGATCAGTGCGCAGGTTTGATACCCGTCCAGCCGGGGCATCATGATGTCGACGAAGATCACATCCGGTCGATTGTCGGCAATCATTGCCAGTGCCTCGAAACCATCCGTTGCGGTCAGCACCTCACAGCCGGCCTTTTTCAACAGGATTTCCGCAGTCCGCCGTATCGTCTTACTGTCATCGATGACCATCACCTTGAGGTCGGAGAGTTCCGTATCGAGGTTATCGTTCATCGCTATCTGTTCCTCATAATTCAATAACTGCTTTTTCGGAAAATATGAACCCGTTCCCGATTAAGCGAAAAAATGGCTGGAGACCACGATCTGAAACACCATCGCGGTCGATCCAGGCACCGTTCAAACCGCCGTTCCTCACTGGCAGCCACTCCTGCCAGGCCCGGCGGATCCAGTTTTGGTGCCCCGCCCGGCGAACACTGAAAAACTGTCAGATGGCACCCGGAGATCTCTCCTGAACCGGAACAACGGTTTCCCGTTTCCTATCCAGCCTTGCAGGGATAACGGCTGAAGGGACTGTTTCTTTAAAACAAGTTTCGGGCCTGTGTTTCATTCCGGTCACCGGGTTGACCGGACCCTCGCCGATTTCCGTTTAAGCGAATGGATAGAACCGGACACCTTCGGACAGGAACCGGGTTCCCGAGGATATACCCTCGCCACCGGCTTTTCCAGCGCCACAAACAGGTCTCAGCAATTCTCAAGTAACCGTTCACTCCCCCCTCCTCAAATCCCCTCTCCCTCAGGGAGACGACTCCATGGATGGAGGAGGTAGGGCGACGCAGGACGCCAAAGCCGAGGGTTAGGGTGAGGGGTTCAAAACGGCAGGGGGAGTGAACGGTTAC
>JAUXBK010000018.1 GCA_030619405.1 Sedimenticola sp.
AAAAAAGAAGCGCCGGAAGAAGAGATACGGTTCAGCCTGGCACCACCGCCCGACAATCGGGATCGAAGATAACCTCTTCCCAGGCAGATTCATCGGCCAGCAGCTTTCGCAGCAGCCGGTTGTTGAGCACGCGGCCCGTACCACGACCGGTGAAACCGCCGATAAGGGTGCGGCCCAGCAACGCGAGATCTCCCAGGGAGATCAGCAGCCTCTGTTTCAGAAACGTCTCCCGGTAATCGGAATCCAGGGTTTCCGGCACCGCTTCGGCATGCCTGACGGCCACGGAACCCCGGCCGTTATCGGGCGCAAATGCCCCCTGCTCCTCGCTCACGAACGGTACCGCTGAAAAATCCATCGCACTGTAGCGCCTATCCAACCCCGATCCCGCCTGCGCCAGTGCATCGTCCAGGGTGATCCTGAAACCGTCGAAAGGTTCGAGCAGTGCGTATCTGTCGCCATCCTCCACCCTCACCCGGCGCCGGACGCGTAGAAAACGTCTGGGTGCATTCTGTTCACTTACCCCGGCGGACTGGACCAGATAGGCGAACGGGCCGGCACCGCCACCGATCAGCGGGAGCTCCGACGCCGTAACATCGACACAGACATTGTCTATCCCCATCCCGGCCAGCGCCGCCAGCAGTTGCCCGCTGCTGGCAATCCGGATGCCATCCTGTTCCAGGATGGTCTCCGCACCACTCTCCCGGCTGTTCTCCAGCGAGGCCTCGATCAGCGCCGGATGCCGCAGGTCCATGCGCCGGAACAGGATACCCGAGCCGGCCGCCGCCGGCCGCAGTGTCACCGAGACCCGGTGACCGCTGTGAAACCCTGTGCCGGTGGCCCTGATGACCCGCTTGATGGTGCGCTGTCGTATCATTCATCTGCCTTCAATCAGCCTGACGGCGGAGAAATGCCGGAATGTCCAGATAATCCATATCCTTTGCCTTGGCCGACTCCGCATAGGAGGATGCCGGCTTGCGGTCACGACGAATGATGGTGGGGCTGTCCATGTCCCGGTAATCCACCGGGCCGGGCTCGACCGGATCGGCATTGACCAGCCTTACCTGCGTCACCTCCTGGGGTGCGGGCTGCTGCCCGGCACAACTGGCCTGGCCGAGCCCTGTTGCCACCACGGTGACCCGCAGTTCGTCGCTCATGTCCGGGTCGATCACGGTGCCCACAACCACGGTAGCGTCGTCACAGGCGAATTCTTTAACCGTGCTGCCCACCTCGTCGAACTCCCCGATGGAGAGATCCAGGCCGGCGGTAATGTTGACCAGGATGCCCTTGGCACCCGTGAGGTTGATGTCTTCCAGCAGCGGTGAGCGAATCGCCTCTTCCGCCGCGTCCCGGGCCCGGGTCTCACCTTTGGCGGAGCCGGACCCCATCATGGCGTTGCCCATCTCTGACATCACCGTGCGCACGTCGGCGAAATCCACGTTGATCAGTCCGGGGCGGGTGATCAGCTCCGCGATCCCCTGCACCGCACCCAACAGTACGTCGTTGGCCGCCTTGAACGCGTTCAACAGGCTCATCTCTTTGCCCAGCACCGCCAGCAGCTTCTCATTGGGAATGGTGATCAGGGAATCCACGTACTGGCTCAGCTCCTCGATCCCCTTCCCGGCCACCTGCATCCGCTTGCCACCCTCGAACGGGAACGGTTTGGTCACCACCGCTACCGTCAGAATACCCAGTTCCCGGGCCACTTCGGCCACCACCGGCGCCGCCCCGGTGCCTGTGCCACCCCCCATCCCGGCGGTGATGAAGATCATATCCGAGCCCTGCAGCGCCTCTTGAATCCGATCCTTGTCCTCCAGCGCCGCATTTCGCCCGATCTCCGGATCCGCCCCTGCCCCCAACCCCTTGGTGATATCAGAGCCCAGCTGCAGCACGGTCCGCACCTCGCTGTTTTTCAGCGCCTGGGCATCGGTATTGGCGCAGATAAAATCTACCCCCTCGATGCTGGCATTGAGCATGTGATTGATCGCATTGCCACCACCGCCGCCCACGCCTACTACCTTGATCACAGCGTTCTGACTGTATGCATCCATCAATTCAAACATTTTCTTTCTCCTCGTCCTCGCCAGCTCTGCACTGCCTGACGTTAAATTTAAAAACAGATCGATATCCCGTTAAAAATTCCCTTGAAACCAACTCTTCATGCGCTCCCAGACCACCTTCAGCCCACCACTGCTGGGGAGCTCCTGCAGCCGGGCGTTCCGGTTCTGGTAACCGAACAGCAGCAGGCCCACCCCGGTGGCGTAGATCGGGTTGCGCACCACATCCACCAGCCCGGTCACATACCGGGGTATCCCCAGCCGGACCGGCATGTGAAACACCTCTTCCGCCAGATCGATCAGACCCTCCATCTTGGAGCTGCCGCCGGTCAGCACCACCCCGCCGGCAATCAGATCCTCGAACCCGCTGCGGCGCAGCTCTGCCTGCACCAGCGACAGCAATTCCTCGTAGCGCGGCTCCACCACCTCGGCCAGGGTCTGGCGCGACAGCCGCCGTGGCGGCCGGTCGCCGATGCTGGGCACCTCGATGGTCTCGTCGCTGGTCGCCAGCTGGGTCAGCGCACAGGCGTACTTGATCTTGATCTCCTCCGCGTGCTGGGTCGGGGTGCGCAGCGCCACCGCGATATCGTTGGTCACCTGATCCCCGGCGATGGGGATCACCGCCGTGTGCTGGATCGAACCCTCGGTGAACACCGCGATATCGGTGGTGCCACCGCCGATATCCACCAGGCAGACCCCCAGTTCTTTTTCGTCTTCACTGAGTACGGCGTAGCTGGAGCTGAGCTGCTCCAGCACCAGGTCGTCCACCTCCAGACCGCAGCGGCGCACGCACTTGACGATGTTCTGGGCCGCGCTCACGGCACCAGTCACCATGTGGACCCGCGCCTCCAGCCGCACCCCGGACATCCCCACCGGCTCCTGGATCCCCTCCTGCTCATCGATGATGAACTCCTGGGGCAGGATGTGGAGGATCTTCTGATCGGCGGGGATGGCCACCGCCCGGGCGGCATCGATCACCCGCTCCATGTCACCGTGGGTCACCTCCCGGTCCTTGATGGCGACGATGCCGTGGGAGTTCAGACTGCGGATATGGCTGCCCGCGATGCCCGCATGCACCGAGTGGATCTGGCACCCGGCCATCAGCTCCGCCTCCTCCACCGCCCGCTGGATGGACTGGACGGTGGATTCGATATTGACCACCACCCCCTTCTTCAACCCGCGGGAGCGGTGCGAGCCGATCCCGATGATCTCCACCTCGTCGTCCGGCTTGATCTCGCCCACGATCGCCACCACCTTCGAGGTGCCGATGTCGAGGCCGACGATGAGATTCTTCTCCAACTTCCTGGTCATCTAAACCCGTCCTCTCTGCTGACGGAAACTTCCGCCCGAACGCCTGCCCGACGGCGCCTGTTTCAGATCATCACCCGGCGCGGGCCGGACCGATTCCCATAGCACGGAAAAACCGTTGGTATACCGGAGGTCGACCCGCTTCAACCGCCGCCCGCTCTCGTTGCTGAGCCGGGGGTAGACCCGGATGAAACGGCGCAGCCGCCGCGCCACGTCCGCTCGCCCCAGATCCAACTCCAACCCGCCCCCCAGCCAGAGTCGCCAGGCCTGCCGGGAATCCAGCCTCAGGCTTTCGACCCGCAGCCCGAGGCCACTGAGCCGACGGCTGATCTTCCGATAACGCTCCACCACCCTGGAGGCGCTGCCATCCGGCCCGGCCAGTGCCGGCAACCCGGGGGGAATGCTCGCCGGTAGCGGTGCGAACACTTCACCCCGATGGTTCACCAGCTGGTCCCGTCCCCAGCGGGCCAGCGGCTGTTGCTCCTCTACCGCCATATCCAGCACATCCGGCCAGACCCGGCGCACGCTCACACGGTCCACCCAGGGCAGCCGGCGGGCCGCATTGCGAACCGCCTCCACGTCTACGGTGAAGAAGTTGCCCTGCACCGCATCCCCCACCGAGCGTACGATATCGGCCCGCTCCAGATGCCGGAACTGGCCATCGATACGCACCACTTTCAGGGGCAGCACAACCGGATCCTGCAGTTTCATCACGCCCCAGACAGCACCGATTGCCATCACCCCGAACAGGAGCAGCGCCACTGCCCGACCCCTTATCCACTGCCAGTTCAGGGGCGCTTTCGGGGCTGCTTTGCCACGCTTCTTCGACTTCTGCCTGCTCTGCTTCACTGCACCCGCTCCGAATCCGGTGCCGGCTGCAGGGTAAGCTCCAGGATTCGCCACACCAGCCGCTCGAACCCCATGCCCCTGACTCCTCTGGCCGCCATCGGCACCAGACTGTGGTCGGTCATACCCGGCACCGTGTTTACCTCGATCAGCCAGGGTTGTTGCTCCTGGTCCAGCAGCAGATCCACCCGTCCCCAGCCGGCGGCACCAACCGACCGGAACGCCTGCATTGCCAGTTCTCTGAGCGCTGCCTCCCGCTCTTCACTCAGCCCGGCAGGGCAGTGGTAGCGGGTGCTCTCCGCCTGGTACTTGGCCGCATAATCGTAAAAACTGTGGGGTGTCTCCAGCCGGATCAGTGGCAGCACCTCGTCTCCCAGAACCGCAGCGGTGTACTCGCCGCCGGTGATCCAGCGTTCGGCCATCACCGCCGTGTCATACCCGGCCGCCTTCCGCCAGGCCGCCTCCAGCGCACGGCTGTCGTCCACCCGTGTCATACCGAGGCTCGACCCCTCGTGCACCGGCTTGATCATCAACGGGAAACCGATGGCCGCAGCCGCCTCCAGCCCCCCCTTCCCGGCGATCATCACGAACGCCGGCGTGGGGAGAGTGAGCGCCCGCCACAATAGTTTGCTGCGGTACTTGTCCATGGCGAGGGCGGAGGCGGCCACCCCGCTACCGGTATAGGGGAGCCCGATGGTCTCCAGCGCTCCCTGAATCACCCCGTCCTCACCGCCCCGCCCGTGCAGCACGATAAAGACCCGTTCGAAGCCACCCTGTTCCAGCTGCTGCAACACATCACTGCCCGCATCGATGCCGTGGGCGTCCACGCCCTGCTGCTGCAGTGCGGCCAGCACCGCACCACCGCTCTTCAGGGAGATCGCCCGTTCCGCGGACCGCCCCCCCATCAGCACCGCCACCCGGCCGAAATCTGCTGCCTCCACGCTCACTACCAGGGCCCCGCTTCGCCAATCAGATGCACTTCGGTCTGCAACCGGACACCACTCTCCTGCTCGACCCGTTGCGCTACCCGCTCGATCAGCCGCTCAATATCCGCTGCCGTCGCAGCCCCGGTGTTGATGATGAAGTTGGCGTGCTTTTTCGATACCTGGGCGCCACCGATGCGTTCCCCCTTCATCCCGGCAGCCTCGATCAGGCGTGCCGCATAATCTCCTTCCGGATTGCGAAATACGGAGCCACAGCTGGACAGACCGATGGGCTGACTGGCCGCCCGCCGCTCCAGCAGCTGCCGGATCTTGCGCTGCCCCGCCTGTACGTCACCCGGCTCCGCCTCCATATAAGCCGCCAGAAACCACTCCCCCAGCGGGCCTTCCACCTGCCGATAGCCGATATTGAATTCGCTCGGCGGACGCCGCCGCACCTGACCCCAGCGATCCACCGTCTCCACCGCAGTCACCGACTGCCAGGTTTCGCCACCAAAGGCCCCTGCGTTCATCGCCAGGGCGCCGCCCATGGTGCCCGGTATGCCGGCCAGAAACTCCAGCCCCACCAGCCCCTCCCGGGCCCCCAGCCGCGCCACCCGGGCACAGGAGATGCCGGCCTCTGCCCGCAGGCGGGTCGCAGAGACCATCTCTATGCGCTCGATTCGGCCCTTCAGGGCGATCACGGTGCCGTTGAAACCGGCGTCCCGCACCAGCAGGTTGCTGCCCAGGCCGAGCCACAGGATGGGCTCCCTGGCCGGCAACCCCTGGAGAAACTGAATCAGGTCATCACTGTCCGCCGGCCGGTAGAAACGACGGGCCGGTCCACCCACCCGCCAACTGGTGTGCCAGGCGAGGTGCTCGTCATAGCGCATCTCCCCACGCAGCTGCTTCATGATCTGTACTGCCGACATAGCTGTTTCCTCCTCCGCTTCAGCGGTCCTGGAATCGCCTGGCGCAATACGGCTGCCTGACTCTCCGATTGATTGTTCTCCTGGCATTGAACCGATCCCCCCGGCATCGGTGAACCTCCACATCCCAGATGCCGGCGGGGCTGCTTCACGACGCCCCTCCGTTACAGATCAGGGTCGGCAGCTTTGCAGCGACCGTGCCAATATCACCCGCACCCAGGGTCAGCACCATATCCCCGTCCCGGAGCAGACCCGCCAGCACCTCCGGCAGGTCGGCCACTGGATCGACGAACACCGGGTCCACCTGTCCACGAGTACGAATGGCACGACTCAGGGCGCGGCCATCCGCACCCGGGATCGGTGACTCACCCGCTGGGTAGACCTCGGTGAGCACCAGCACGTCGGCGCGGGAGAGTATCTGCACGAAGTCATCGAACTGCTCCTGGGTACGGCTGTAGCGATGCGGCTGGAAGGCCAGCAGCAGCCGCCTTCCCGGCCACCCTTCCCGAACCGCCTCCAGGGTGGCCGCCACCTCCCGCGGGTGGTGCCCGTAGTCATCCACCAGCAGCACGCTTCCACCACCGGGCAGATGGCACTCGCTGGTCTGAAAACGACGACCAATGCCCTGAAAACCGGCCAGTGCCTGCTGTATCGCGGCCTCACTCACCCCCAGTTCCAGGGCCACCGCGATGGCGGCCAGGGCATTCAACACATTGTGACGACCGGGCATGTTGAGGGTGACGTCGAAGGCCTGGCCAGCCGCCGGCTCGACCCGAAAATGGGTGCGCAGCCCCTGCTGCCGGATGCCGGTCGCCCGCAGATCCGTATCCGCAGCGGTGCCATAAGTAAGCACCTGGCGGGTCACGTCGGTCAGCAGTCCCCGCACCTCCGGGTCGTCCACGCAGAGGATCGCCAGCCCGTAGAAGGGGAGGTGGTGGAGAAACTCGATGAAGGTCTGGCGCAATCGGTTGAAGTCACCCCCATAGGTGGCCATGTGATCCGCATCCACATTGGTTACCACCGCCATCATCGGCTGCAGGTAGAGAAACGAGGCATCACTCTCATCCGCCTCCGCCACCAGATACTCACCGCCACCCAGGCGGGCGTGGGTGCCGATAGAGTTGAGCCGCCCGCCGATCACGAAGGTGGGGTCCAGCCCCGCCTCCCCCAGCAGACTCGCCACCAGGCTGGTGGTGGTAGTCTTGCCGTGGGTGCCAGCCACGGCGATGCCGTAATGGAAGCGCATCAGCTCGGCCAGCATCTCGGCCCGCGGCACCACCGGAATCCTGCATTCCCGGGCGGTTGCCACCTCCGGGTTCTCCTCACCGACAGCGCTGGAGATCACCACCGCATCACAACCCTCTATGTTCTCAGCACGATGGCCGGTATGAATCTCCGCCCCCTGCTCCGCCAGCCGCCGGGTGGCGGAGTTCGGCTTCAGGTCCGAGCCGGAGACCCGGTAACCCAGATTCAACATCACCTGGGCGATGCCATTCATGCCCGCCCCGCCGATCCCGACGAAGTGGAGGTGCCGAATCCGGCCCATGGACTCCACCGCCAGCCGCCGCTCCGATCTCCGCTCTCTGCTCATGCTGCGATCAACTCCTGACAGATATCTGCCACCTCACGGGTCGCCCGGGGGAGCCCCAGGCGACGGGCCGCCCGCGCCATGGCCAGCAGCTGTTCTGGCGCCTCCAGCAGAGGGGCGATCGATCCGGCCAGCCGCCCGGCATTCAATTCGGACTGGGGCAGCAGCAGCGCCGCACCTGCATCCGTCAGGTAACGGGCGTTACGGGTCTGGTGATCGTCCACGGCATGGGGATAGGGCACCAGGATCGATCCCACCCCGGCGGCGGCCAGTTCCGCCACCGTCAGGGCGCCCGCGCGGCAGATCACCAGATCGGCCCAGCCATAGGCCTCGGCCATCTCTTCCATGAAGGGGGTGATCTCGGCCGCGATGCCCGCCCGGTGATAACTCTCCCGGGTCGGCTCCAGCTTGTTCCGCCCCGCCTGATGCCGCACCAGGAGCGGTCGCTCCGACCCCAGTTCCGCCACAGCGGCGGGCACCACCTCGTTCAACACCTGGGCCCCCAGGGAGCCGCCCAGCACCAGCAGTCGCAGCCGGCCGTCACGCCCCGCCATCCGCTGCCCCGGCTCCGGCAATGCGGTGATATCCGCCCGCACCGGGTTACCGGTGACGCGTGCCCGCCGCTGCTGCGGAAAACTGCCGGGGAAGGCCTCCAGTACCCGGGTCGCGATGCGGGAGAGCCACTGATTGGTCATGCCGGGGATGGCATTCTGCTCATGGATCACCAGCGGGATGCCCAGCAGGCGTGCCGTCAGCCCGCCCGGGCCAGCCACGAATCCACCCATTCCCAGCACCACCTGTGGCCGCCTGCACCGCAACGCCCGCCGTGCCTGCAGCATGGCGCGGCCGATCCGGAACGGTGCCGTCAGCCATCCCAGCAGCCCATTGCCCCGTAGCCCCCGAATGCGCATCTGCTCCATCGGAAAACCGTGTTCCGGCACCACCCTGGCCTCGAAGCTGTCCGGCGTCCCCAGCCAGAACACCTCCACCCCCCGCGCTCGCAGCTCCTCCGCCACCGCCAGTGCGGGAAAGACGTGACCGCCGGTACCACCTGCCATGACCATCACGCGCGCGCCCATTTCAGCCCCCCCGGGGTCTCTGGTCCCTCGAACCGGAGTTCGTAATCGATGCGGACCAGGATACCGATCACCAGGCAGGCGACGATGATGCTGTTGCCGCCATAGCTCATCAGTGGCAGGGTGAGGCCCTTGGTGGGGAGCAACCCCATGTTGACCCCCATGTTGATGAACGCCTGTATACCGACCCAGAGTCCGAAACCCTGCGCCACATAGGACTCGAAACGGCGCCCCATGCGCTCCGCCCGGGCACCGATGCTGAAGGCGCGCCAGACGATGACCGCGAACAGCAGCAGAATGGTCAGGGTTCCCACCAGCCCGAACTCTTCCCCGATCACCGCCATCAGAAAATCGGTGTGGGCCTCCGGCAGGTAGAACTGCTTCTGAATACCGTTTCCCAGCCCGACCCCGAACCACTCACCACGGCCGAAGGCGATCAGCGCCTGGGCCAGCTGATAGCCGCTGTTCTGGACATCGGCCCAGGGGTCGAGAAAGGCGGTCACCCGCTGCAGACGGTAGGGGGAGACGACCACCAGTGCTGCCAGAGCGACGCCGACGGTGCCGATCAGGATGCCGAACTGCCACAAGGGGACGCCGCCCAGGAACAGCAGCCCCAGCGCAATCGCCAGCAGCACCGCCGTGGTACCAAAATCGGGCTGCTGCATGATCAGACCACTCGCTATCACCAGCAGCAGCATCGGTTTGACGAACCCCCACACGCTGCGAGTCACCTCCTGCCGACGGCGCACCAGGTAGCCGGAGATATAGATCACCAGAAACAGCTTCATGAACTCCGAACTCTGCAGATTGAAGGGCCCGATGGGGATCCAGCGGGTAGCGCCATTGGCCTCCCGACCCAGCCCGGGGATCAGCACCAGGGCCAGCAACAGCAGTCCGACGAAATAGAGAGCGGTGCCGGCACGCTGCCAGATGGTCAGCGGCAGCCGGGTGATCAACAGCGCCCCTGCCAGCCCGATACCCATGGCGATGAGGTGTCGGTTCACATAGTAGAAGGGGGCGGCGGGGATCCGGTGCAGAGAGGCGGAAGCCACCATCACCAGGCCCATGCCCAGCAGCGCCAGGGCGGCGAATATCAACAGCTGATCGACCGGGGGCAGGAAAGAGACCCTGCTACCCACGGAGGCCTGTGTCCGGTTGGTGCGGCTCATGCGACCAGTCTCCTCACCGCATCCATGAACAACTCGCCCCGCTGCTCATAGTCGCGGAACATATCGAAGCTGGCGCAGGCGGGAGAGAGCAGCACCCGGTCACCCCGCCTTGCCTGCTCCGCCGCCAGGGTCACCGCCTGGTCCATATCGGCGGCGTATACCCGGGGTACACTCTGCTCCAGCACCTGTTCGATGCGCGCCGCATCCCGCCCCAGCAGCACCACCGCCCGCGCAGTGCGGGCCAGCACCGGCGCCAGCGGGGTGAAATCGGCACCCTTGGCATCCCCCCCCGCAATCACCACCGTGCGTGCACTGCCGTTATCGCTGTGCAGACCCTCCAGGGCGGCCATGCAGGCCCCGGGGTTGGTCCCCTTGGAATCGTTGTACCAGCGAACTCCGTGGTACTCCCCGACCAACTGGGTCCGATGAGGCAGCCCGCGGAAGCGGCACAAGGCATCCAGCATCGATGCCATCGACAACTCCAGGGCTGCCCCCATGGCCAGGGCCGCCAGGGCGTTAGAGAGATTGTGACGACCGGGTATCAGCAGCCGCTCCGCCGACAACAGCCACTCCCCGCCCCAGGCCAGCCAGGGCTCACCATTCCGGGCTCGAACCCCGAACTCACCCTCACCCGGCTCCCCCAGGGTGAAGAACCATTCCCGGCCCGGGCCCCCGGACATCGCCATCACCAGCGGGTCGTCCCGGTTGAACAGCCGGTTCTCCGCCCGCAGGAAGATACGCGCCTTGGTGGCGGCATAGGCCCCGGCAGTGTCATACCGGTCCAGGTGATCGGGGCTCAGATTCAGCACTGCCGCCACTGCCGGCGCCAGTGAATAGAGCGTCTCCAGCTGGAAGCTGGAGAGCTCCAGCAGATAGAGATCGGCGTTCTCGTCCAGCAGATCCAGCGCCGGCCGGCCCAGGTTCCCGCCCATCTGCACCCGGCGCCCGGCGGCTGCCGCCATCTCCCCCAGCAGGGTGGTCACGGTGCTCTTGCCGTTGGAGCCGGTGATTGCCGCCACCGGGCTGTTCACCACCCGGGCGAACAGCTCTATGTCACCCACCACCGGCACCCCCCGCGCCAGTGCCGTCCGGATCAGGGGCTCCTCCAGGGAGACACCGGGGCTGACCACCAGCTGCTCCGCCGCCGCGAATGCCGCGGGCTCGAAGCGACCCAGAAACAGGGCCGTGTCCGGCAGTTCTCTTGACAACTGTTTCAACCCCGGTGGCTGCTCGCGACTGTCCGTGATCGCTACGGGAACACCCCGGGCAGCCAGATAACGGGCGCAGGAGAGCCCGGTCCGGCCGAGACCGACGATCAGTGTCTTGCCCTGCCGCGGACCCTCCCGGGTCATCTCCTGCTTCATTCTGGCTCCACTGTTGCCCATATCAACGGATCTTCAGGCTGGAGAGGCCGATCAACACCAGGATCACGGTGACGATCCAGAAACGCACGATGACCCGGGGCTCCGGCCACCCTTTGAGCTCAAAGTGATGGTGCAGCGGTGCCATACGAAAGATGCGCCGGCCGGTCAGCTTGAACGATGCCACCTGCAGCATCACCGACACCGTCTCCATCACGAATACCCCGCCCATGACCACCAGCACCAGCTCCTGGCGGACGATCACCGTCACCACACCCAGGGCAGCACCCAGGGCCAGGGCCCCCACATCGCCCATGAACACCTGCGCCGGATAGGCGTTGAACCAGAGAAAACCAAGCCCGGCCCCGGCCAGGGCGCCACAGAACACGGCCATCTCGCCGACACCGGGGAGCTGGGGAATCAGCAGATAACTGGCGATCTGGGCGTGACCCGAGACGTAGGCGAAGATCGCCAGCGCCCCCGCCACCAGCACCGTCGGCATGACCGCCAGCCCGTCCAGCCCGTCAGTCAGGTTGACCGCGTTGCTGGTGCCAACGATGACGAAATAGGTCAGCGCCACATACCAGAGCCCCAGATCGATCACCACACTCTTGACGAAGGGTATGATCAGCTGGGTCTCCGCCGGCAGCGTGGCGGTGTAATAGAGGAACAGTGCCGCCCCCAGCCCCACCACCGACTGCCACAGATACTTGTAGCGCGCGGTCAGGCCCCTGGGGTCGTTGAGTACCAGCTTTTTATAGTCATCGACGAAACCGATGATGCCGAACAACAGGGTCACCACCAGCACCACCCAGACATAGCGGTTGTTCAGGTCGGCCCATAACAGGGTGGCGATGGTCACCGCCACCAGCAGCAGGGCACCGCCCATGGTGGGGGTCCCGGACTTGGAGAGGTGGCTCTGGGGACCATCCGTTCTCACCGTCTGCCCGATCTGATGAAAGGTGAGGCGGCGGATCATCACCGGACCGACCATGAACGAGATGATCAGGGCGGTCAGCACCCCCAGGATGACCCGCAGGGTGAGATACTGGAACACGTTGAAGCCGGTGTGGTAGTGGGCCAGGTATTCGGTGAGATAGAGCAGCATATCAGGCGTCCCCCCGGTCGGCGAGCGCGCTGACGACCCGTTCCATCCCGGCACTCCGGGAACCCTTCACCAGCACCAGATCGCCCGCCTCCAGCTCCTGCTGCAGCGACTCGATCAAGCGCTCGCGCCGGTCGAAGCTGCGCCCACCGGCACCAAACCGGGCGGCCGCCCGCCCAGCCTCTCCAACCGCGTAGAGATACTGGACCCCGGCACTCCGCGCCAACCCCCCGATCTCCTCGTAGAAACGGTGCGCCTCCTGCCCCATCTCCGCCAGTTCCCCCAGCACCAGAAAGCGGCGCCCGGGAACCGAGGTCAACACCCCGATGGCCGCAGCCACCGAGTCCGGGTTGGCGTTGTAGGTGTCGTCTATCAGGCGCACCCCACCCGCGCCGGCCAGCGGCTGCAGCCGGCCTTTGACCGGTTCCAACCGTTCGAAGCCAGCCCGGATCACCGCCGGCTCGGCCCCCAGCTCTGCTGCCGCTGCAATGGCTGCGAGGGCGTTCAGCCGGTTGTGCCGGCCCGCCAGCGGGTACTCGATCTCCAGCTCTCCGCCAGCAGTGACGACCGGGAAACGGCTTGAAAACCCCCCCTCGTCCCAGCGAAACTCCACCCCCTGTTCCGGGCTCCAGACATCGGCCCGATTACGGATACCGAAGGTACGGCCGGGGCGACCCGAAGCGAGCTCCTGCCACAGGGACGCGGAGGGGTCATCGGCGTTGTAGATGAACCGACCGGCGTCTGCCAGACCCTGGATGATCTCGGCCTTGGCCCGGGCCACGCCATCGACGTTGCCAAAGCCCTCGAGGTGGGCCCGGCCTGCATTGGTGATGAGCGCCACGTCCGGCCGGGCGATGCGACTCAGATAACCGATCTCCCCCTTACTGCTGGCCCCCATCTCGACCACCGCATAGGCCTGCTGCTGCAATTGCAGCAGGGTCAGCGGCAGGCCGATGGCGTTGTTCAGGTTGCCTCGGGTGGCGAGGAGATCACCCTGAAAACCGAGAATCGACGCCAGCATCTCCTTGACCGTGGTCTTGCCGTTGCTGCCGGTCACCGCCACCAACGAGGTCGGACTGGCCTGGCGCCAGAGCCCCGCCAGCCGACCCAGTCCGACCAGGGTATCCGCCACCTGCAGGGCCGGCAGGGGGAGACTTCCGCCACGACTGACGATGGCCCCCACCGCCCCCCTCTCCAGTGCCTGACCCAGGTGATCATGACCGTCGAAGCGGGGACCCTGCAGCGAAACGAACAGGTCGCCCGGCTGCAGGGTGCGGCTGTCCGTACTTACCCGGGTGAAGGCCACGTCGACCCCCAGCAGCCGCCCCTGCAGCGGGACCGTGAGTTCGGAAAGAGAGAATCCGATCATCCCGTCGGCCCCGCCAGCGCTGCACGCACCTGTTCCCGGTCGCTGAACGGTAGCGTCTCGCTGCCCACCAGCTGGACCGTCTCGTGCCCCTTCCCCGCCACCAGCACCAGATCACCTGCACTGGCTTCCTGGATGGCGGTCCGAATCGCCTGCCTGCGATCACGTATCACCCCGGCGTGGCCCGGCGCTTTCATCCCGGAGAGGATCTCCCAGACAATGGCATCGCCGTTTTCGGTCCGTGGATTGTCATCAGTGACGAATGCCCGATCCGCCAGGGACTCAGCAATGGCACCCATCAGCGGCCGTTTGCCCCGGTCCCGGTCCCCGCCACAGCCGAACACGCAGATCAGGCGCCCGTTTGCGTGATCTCTCAGCGCCACCAGGGTCTGCTCCAGTGCATCCGGGGTGTGGGCGTAGTCCACCACCACCAGCGGGTTCCCGCCCCCGCCGAAGCGCTCCATGCGTCCAGGTACCGTCTCCACGGCGGCCAGTCTCTGCAACGCCTCCGGCAGTGCTATCCCCCGCTGCAGCAACACCGCTAATACCGCCAGCAGATTGCTGACGTTGAAACGCCCCAGCAGCGGGGTCACCAACTCCCCTTCACCCCAGCTGCCGGCGATGCGAATTCGCATACCCGCTTCCGTGGATTCGATGCCGGTGGCCTGCAGCCAGCGGTCCAGGCCCGGGATGCCGCTGGCATCGACAGCAATGGCGTAACCAATCCGTACCAGGTAACGGGACGCCCCATTCAGCAGCTCCTGGCCAAACGGGTCATCGACATTGAACACGGCGCTCTCGATACCCGGCATCCGGAACAATCGTCCCTTCGCCTCTGCATAGCTGGTCATGGTGCCGTGGTAGTCCAGATGATCCTGGCTCAGGTTGGTTAACACCACCGACTCGAAGCGAACACCGGCGACCCGACCCTGATCCAGCGCGTGGGATGAGACCTCCATGGCGACCACCTTGGCTCCCCGGTCACGCATGCCCGCAAGCAGCGCCTGCAACCGGACCGGGTCCGGCGTGGTGTGACTGGCACTCTCCAGCTCACCCGGAAAACCGTAGCCCAGGGTACCGATCACCCCGCAACGGGTCTCCGGCATCAGCGCCTGGGCCAGGAACTGACTGCAGCTGGTCTTGCCGTTGGTGCCGGTAAAGCCGATCAGGCTCAGCTTCTCGCTCGGGTTGCCATGGAAACGGCCGGCGATGGTGCTGACCTGGCCACCAAGTCCACCCACCACGATCAGCGGAACCGGCAGCTCAGCCGACAGCCGGGTAACCCGCCGGGAAGTCCAGGCGTGCCCCGGCTCGCAGATCACCGCGGCGGCACCCCGATCCAGCGCCTGCCGCACAAAATCCAGCCCATGCCGCCCAGTCCCGGCACAGGCCAGAAACAGACCGCCAGGCGCCACCGCCCGGCTGTCCAGGGTAACGGAAGTAACCTGACGATCCAGCTCCACCGGCAGCGGTGTGATAGCCGCAAGCAGGTCGGTGAGTCGAATGCCGGGGCGGGGTTCGCGGACCGTCATCATTTCACACGCCCCGCAGCGGCGAGGCGCTGCCCCTGTGTCTCCAGGGCATCCGGCGCAATGTTGAGCAATCGCATCGCACCTGCCATCACCCGGGCGAACACCGGGGCCGCCACCTGGCCCCCGTAGTACTTGCCCGCCGCCGGCTCATCGATCATCACCACCATCACCAGCCGTGGAGCGCTGGCGGGGATCATACCGGCGAACACTGCCAGATATCTATCCTTGGAGTAGCCACCAGCCACACTCTTCTTGACCGTCCCGGTCTTGCCCGCCACCCGGTAACCGGGCACGGCGGCCCGGGGTGCCGTACCCTCGGTGGAAACCACCTTCTCCAGCATCGTGCGCAGTGCCCGTGTGCTGTCCGCACCTATCACCCGCTCTCCCTCCGGCGGCTGATTCAGGCGCAGCAGGGAGATCGGCCGCCGCACCCCGTCCGCCCCCAGCACCGAGTAAGCCCGGGCCAGCTGCAGCGCGGTGACCGACAGCCCATAACCAAAGGAGAGGGTTGCCTGATCGATTCTGGCCCAGCGTTCGAACGGGGTGAGCTGACCGTTCGCCTCCCCCGGGAAACCGGTGTCGGTCGGGTCACCAAACCCCACCTTGGAGTAGAGCGACCAGAGCGCCTCCCGGGGCAGGTCCAGGGCAATCTTGCTGGCGCCCACGTTACTGGATTTGCGAATCACGGTAGTCAGATCGATCAATCCCAGGTTGTCGTGATCCCGCACCCGGTTCCTCCCTACCTTGATATAACCGGGGGAGGTATCGATCAGGGTCTCCGGGCGATAGTTCCCGGACTCCAGGGCGGCAGCGACGGTGAACGGCTTCATGGTGGAGCCCGGCTCGAACACGTCGGTCACGGCCCGGTTGCGAAAGCGGCCCCGACGTCCCCGTTTCGAACCATTGGGGTTGTAGGAGGGCTGATTGACCATAGCCAGTACCTCGCCGGTAGCCACGTCCAGGATCACCGCCGTCCCCGCTTTGGCCTTGTTCCGGGTAACTGCCGCCTTCAACTCCCGGTAGGCGAGGAACTGCAACCGGCGATCGATACTGAGCGCCAGTTCCTTCCCCGGTCTCGGCGGCTGAATGCTCTCCACATCCTTCACCACCCGAGAGTGACCATCCCGGAGCACCCGCTTGCGCCCGGGAGACCCCCGCAACCATTGATCATAGGCCAGCTCCAACCCCTCCTGACCCCGATCATCCACATTGGTAAAGCCGACCACATGGGCGAACACCTCAGCGCCGGGATAGTAGCGACGATACTCACGCTGCAGCCCCAACCCACTGATCGTCTCTCGCTTCAGTACCTCACCCAACCGGTCTACCAGATCCGGGTTGACCCGCCGTTTGAGATAGACGAAGGAACGGTTACTGTGCCGGGCCAGCAGTTGCCGTATGGAATCCACCTTCAACCCCAGTACCTTTGCCAGGGGTGCCAGCACCCGCCGATCCGGGGAGAGCAGCCGTGGGTTGGCCCACACCGAATCCACCGGGGTGCTGATCGCCAGCGGCTGGCCTTTCCGATCGGTGATCATTCCCCGGTGAGCCGGCACCTCCACCACCTTCAGATGGCGCCGCTGACCTTCATTCTGGAGAAAATCGGTCTCGAATATCTGCTGGTCAACCGCCCGCCACGCGAGAACGGCGCCAGCAACCGCGAGCAGACTCAACAGAAACCAGCGCCGCGCCCGATAACTCGGCGCCACCACCGGCTTATCCCGCTTCGCTTTCGCCTTGCGTTTTTTCTGTTTCACCAGCGCCATATTCAGGGCCCGACCACCATCATCTCTTCTGTTCTGGGCAGATGCATCTGCAGCTGTTTGCTCGCGATCCGTGCCACCCGGCCATGGGTGGCCCAGGTGCTCTGTTCCAGCTGCAGACGCCCCCACTCCACCTCGATCGCATCCCGCTCTGCCCGCAGCGTCTGCAGCTGCACGAAATATTTACGCGAGGTGTATTTGGCATAGACCACCCCCACAGCCGAAGCGAGCACGGACACCCCCAGAAACAGCAGCAGGAACAGCTGCGCCCGGCTCATGCCAGCCGCTCCGCAACCCGCAGCACCGCACTGCGTGCCCTCGGGTTCTCTCTGACCTCTTCCGGGGAGGAGCGCAGCACCTTGCCGATGCCCTTCAGTCGGGGACAGAGCTGTGTCTGGGTAACCGGCACACCGGGCGGAAACCGGTCGCCGCGCCTGTGGTCCCGGATAAAACGCTTGACGATACGATCTTCCAGGGAGTGAAAACTGATCACCACCAGGCGGCCGCCGATGGTCAGCACCTCCAGGGCCTGATCGAGGCCGTCACGCAGATCTTCCAGTTCCCGGTTGATATGGATCCGGATCGCCTGGAAGCTGCGGGTGGCCGGATGCCTGCCCTTTTCCCGTACCGGCACCGCAGCGGTGATGATCTCTGCCAGGCGTGCGGTCGTGTCGATCGGCTCCCGTTCCCGGGCAGTCAGGATGGCGGTGGCGATACGCCGGGCAAACCGCTCCTCTCCATACGCCTTGAGCACCCGGATGATCTCCCCCGCCTCCGCCTCTGTCAGCCAGCGGGCGGCCGTCATGCCGGTGGAGTTGTCCATGCGCATATCCAGCGGGCCCTCTTCCATAAAGCTGAAACCCCGCTCTGGTCGGTCCAGCTGGGGCGAAGAAACCCCGAGATCCAGCAGCAGGCTATTCACTGCACCGGTCCACGCCCTGTGGTCGGTAAATCTCTTCAGCATACCGAATGAACCCTGCTCTATATGGAAGCGCGGATCAGCGCCAAAACGTTCACGACCGAAAGCCACAGCATCCGGATCCTTATCGATGGCCAGCAGGGCACCCTGCCGACCCAGCAACCCCAGGATGGCCCCGCTGTGACCCCCCCGGCCAAAGGTCCCGTCCACACAACGATCTCCCGGCGCGATGTTCAGTGCTGCTACTGCCTCCTGAAACAGCACCGGCCGATGTTCAGCGGACTCTGGGACGATCAACCGACATACCCTCTCAAATATTATGAAGCCGTCTGGCGTTTATGTTCTTAAATAGAATCATGAGGTCAGAATGGGATTGCCTCGGCCCCAAAATGTAGCTTTTTTAATCTGTCTTCTGATTTCTGTCTTCTGTCTTCTGATTTCAGATCGAGAGGGTTTCCAGGTCGGCCGGAAGATCCAGTTCGCTCAGGTCAGCCTCCTCCAGCCAGCCATCACGCTGCTCATTCCAGCGCTGCTCATCCCACAGCTCGAACTTGTTACCCTGACCGATCATCACAGCGTGTTTCGTCAGACCGGCAAACTCCCGCAACGGGGGCGGCAGGAGTACCCGTCCCTGCCCATCCATCTCCACTTCCGTGGCATGCCCCACCAGCAGCCTCTGCAACCGGCGGGCCGCCTTGTTATAGGAAGGGAGTCGCATCAGTTTCTGTTCGATCACCTGCCATTCCGGCAACGGGTAGATCAGCAGGCAGCGATCGGTGTCGACGGTGATCACCAGCTCGGACGCACAGCTCTCCCGCAACCTTTCCCGGTACCGGGTCGGAATTGCGAGACGCCCTTTCACATCCAGATTGAGCCTGTTGACACCCCGAAACAAAACGACACTCCCCCTTCAATCCAGCGGTTTCCAGTTTTTCCCACTTTTTCCCACTTCTCTCCATAATAGGAGCCACTTTCCACTTCGTCAAGAAAATTACTCCACAAAATGAAGAAAGTTCCTTTAAAGACAGGGGGTTACGCCGGGTATTCAAGGAGAACTAAAAGAATAAGACATACTAAAACAGCACCCTAAATCGTGCAGTTAAAGTAGTTTCTAAAGGTTTTTGAAACGAGAGAGGATGTTTAAAATCGATTTAAACCTAGGAGGCTGTCCGAGAATAGGGGCCGTAGCGAGGGGAAGCTGGTTTGAGTCAGATTTTTCCATTATTTGAGGCGAATATTGGGCATATTTAACGAAAATAATGGGGAAATCTGG
>JAUXBK010000219.1 GCA_030619405.1 Sedimenticola sp.
ACAGGATTAACAGGATTTCACAAGATCAACAGGATTACATAAACCTGTAAATCCTGAGCAATCCTGTTAATCCTGTCCATTTATTGAGACGATTTTGAACGGCAATGACGAGGTCTGAACTGTTCTGTATGATCCATTCGCGCATGTACCATTAAGAGAGGATTACCACGAAGGGCACGATGAATGAAGAACAGGAGATTCCGGAGCAGGAAGAGGTCAGCAAGAGCGAGATAAAACGCGAGTTACAGGCGCTGCAGGCGCTGGGGGAGCGGTTGGCGGGTCTGAAGCCGGCGTTGTGGGCACAGTTCGGATTCTCCCCGACGATGCTGGAGGCGCTGGAGGAGTCGCGCCGCATACAGAGCCACATTGCGCTGCGCCGCCATATCCGCCGGCTGGGTAAGCTGCTGTGGCACGAGGATAAGGATCAGGTTCAGCAACTGTTCGAGCGCATGGATAATGCTCAGCTGGAGGAGAACCGCCGTTTTCACCGCCTGGAGCAGTGGCGCGAGCGCCTGCTGGAAGGGGGGGATCCGGTCCTGAAAGAGTTGCTGGACCGCTGCCCTGAGGCGGACAGCCAGCACCTGCGCCAGCTGATCAGGCAGGGGCGGAAGGAGCTGGAATTGCAGAAGCCGCCTGCCGCTTCCAGGAAGTTGTTCAAATACCTCAGAGAGTTGGATATCGATTGAGTAACATCTCAAAATGGTCTGGTCAAGTCACGGTTAAGCGCTATAATTGGTTGCAGTTCGACATCGGGTGCAAAAGAGTGCCCGGATCCACCGCCAGAATAACAAAACATACAATGAACAGCGATCGCCCCGTCTTTCTAAACCTGGTTCAGTTCCATTTTCCCATCGCCGCCGTCATGTCGGTGGGGCATCGGGCGGCCGGTGTATTGATGGTGCTGACCATTCCGTTTACGGTCTACTTGCTGGACCTTTCGCTGATGGGGCCGGAGGGTTATGAGAAGGCCCGGGTGACGCTGCAGCTGGGGTTGGTGAAGCTGGCGCTGCTGCTGGCTCTATGGGCACTGATGCACCACCTGCTCGCCGGCATCCGTTTCCTGCTGATCGATTTCGATATCGGGGTGGGGAAGGCAGCCGGCAGACGCTCGGCCATCCTGGTGATGGTGTTGGCACCGTTCCTGGCCCTGGGTGTGGGAGCGCTGCTGTGAGCCGCCAGGCGACCGGCCTGCGAGCCTGGGTACTGCAGCGCATCAGCGCTATCTACCTGGGTATCTATTTCATCTACATCATCGGCCATTTTGTGTTCGATCCGCCCGACTCCTACCAGGCCTGGAGCGGCTGGCTCGCCGACCCGTTCGTGGCCGTTGCCATGCTGCTGTTCTTTGCCGCCGTGCTGATACACGCCTGGGTCGGGGTGCGAGACGTGCTGATCGATTACGTCCACCCGATCATGGCCCGGGTGACACTGCTGACGCTCACCGGGCTGAGCCTCATCGGCAGCGGTCTATGGGTGATGCGAACCATCTACCTGGCCGGCGCAACCGTACGATGACGCCACCCAGAAGACATTTCGATGCCCTGATACTGGGTGCCGGAGGCGCCGGGCTGAACGCCGCGTTGCAACTGGCCAATGCGGACCTCCGGGTCGCCGTAGTCTCCAAGGTGTTTCCCACCCGGTCCCACACCGTGGCGGCCCAGGGCGGGGTCAACGCGGCGCTGGCCAATGCCCTGCCGGACAACTGGCACTGGCACATGTTCGATACGGTAAAGGGTTCGGACTACCTGGGTGACCAGGATGCGATCGAGTTCATGTGCCGCCAGGCGATTCCCACGGTGTATGAGCTGGAGCACAACGGCGTCCCGTTCTCCCGACTGGACGATGGCCGTATCTACCAGCGTGCCTTCGGTGGCATGACCCAGGCGTTCGGAGGTGCCCAGGCGGCGCGTACCTGTGCCGCGGCGGACCGCACCGGACACGCCATCCTGCACACCCTGTATCAGCAGAATATCCGAGCCAAGACCCACTTCTTCGACGAATACTTCGGCGTCGATCTGGTACGGGACGACGAGGGAGCAATTCTGGGTGCCCTGGTGCTGGAGATCGAGACCGGCGAGCCACTGCTGATCGAGGCCAAGGCGACTCTGATCGCCTCCGGGGGCTGCGGCCAGCTGTTTCGCACCACTACCAACGCCCACATCAACACCGGCGATGGCATGGCGATGGCCCTGCGGGCGGGCATCCCGCTGCAGGACATGGAGTTCTTCCAGTTTCACCCCACTGGTATCGCCGGCAAAGGGATGTTGATTACGGAGGGCGCGCGGGGTGAGGGGGGCTACCTGATCAACGGGAAAGGGGAGCGTTTCATGGAGCATTACGCCCCTAATGCCAAGGATCTGGCCAGCCGGGACGTGGTCTCCCGCTCCATCGCCAGCGAGATACGGGACGGCCGGGGTTGCGGCCTGGACAAGGATCACGTACTGCTGAAACTGGATCATCTGGGACCAGACGTGGTTGCCAAGCGGTTGCCCGGGATCCGGGATCTGTGCCGGACCTTTCTGCACATCGACCCGGTGGACAGGCCGATACCGGTCTTCCCCACGGCCCACTATGTCATGGGGGGTATCCCCACCGATCGTTTCGGGCGGGTGGTGACGCCGGTGAAGACGGGTGCGGAGGAGGTGATTCCCGGCTTCTATGCGGCTGGTGAATGTGCCTGTGTCTCGGTCCATGGGGCCAACCGGTTAGGGGGTAACTCGCTGCTGGACATCCTTGTGTTCGGCCGGGCGGCGGGGCAGGACATCATAAAATATGTGCATGATCACCCCCATCACCGACCCATGAACGAGGCCAGTGTGGAGCAGGCGATGGCGCGCCTGACCCGCTGGGAGCGGCGCGGCGACGGACTGGATGTGGCGGTGCTGAAGGTGGAACTGAAAAAGGTGATGGAGGATCACTGCTCGGTGTTCCGTATCGAGGATGTGATGCGGGAGGGGGTGGCTCAGATCAAAGGGATCCGGGGGCGGCTGCCGGAGGCGCGTCTGAAGGACCACAGCCGGGTGTTCAATACGGCACGGATCGAGGCACTGGAGCTGGAGAACCTGCTGGATATTGCCATGGCGACCATGCTCTCGGCAGAGGCGCGGCAGGAGAGCCGGGGGGCACACTCCCGTATCGACTATCCGGAGCGGGACGATGCCAACTGGATGAAGCACAGCCTGTATCGGCTGGAGGGGGATCACCTGGAGTGGAAACCGGTCCGCACCAAGCCGCTCAGCGTCGAAACCTTCCCCCCCAAGCCCCGCGTCTACTGAGGTATAGTCGATGAAATTCCGGATCTACCGCTACGACCCGGACAGGGATGCCGCCCCCTACCTGCAGGATTTCCAGCTGGAGGTGCACCCCGGGATGATGCTGCGGGACGCGCTGATGGCGCTGAAAGACCAGCAGGATGATTCGCTCTCCTTTCGCCACTCCTGTGGCGAGGGGGTCTGTGGCTCGGACGGCATCAACGTCAACGGCCGCAACTGCCTTGGCTGCATTACGCCGGTGAGCGATTTCAAGGCGCCGGTGACGATCAGGCCGCTGCCGGGACGCCCGGTGATCCGCGACCTGGTGGTGGATATGTCCCAGTTCTATCAGCAGTACCGGGCGGTTAAACCTTATCTGATCCGCAAGGACCCGCTGCCGGAGCAGGAGATACTCCAGTCGCCGGCACAGCGGGAGCGGCTGGACGGGCTCTATGAGTGCATCCTATGCGGCTGCTGCTCCACCGCCTGCCCCTCGTTCTGGTGGAACCCGGACAAGTTCCACGGTCCCCAGGCGTTGCTGCAGGCGTGGCGTTTTCTGACCGACAGCCGGGATCAGGCCACCGAGGAGCGGCTGGATGCGCTGGAGGGCCCCTACAAGTTGTTTCGATGCCACACCATCATGAACTGTGTAGAGGTCTGCCCCAAGCAACTGAACCCGACCCGTGCCATCGGCCAGATAAAGGATCTGATGTTGCGCCACTCGATATGATTCCGCGTATGCGTTCAAGAACAAAAAAATGGCCGCGGATTGACGCGGATTACACATGGATATTGTTATGGCTTTGATACACGAAGGCATCCCGAAACCGATTATTGCAGACCTCAACACCATGATTAGAGCATGGATATATAACTTAATTAGTTCTAATAAAAAAAATACATTTTCAGACGAAAATTGGACACTCTGCAACGAGTACAGCCCGTTGCCGGCACAAAAAAAATGACAGGATTTACAGGATTGTTCAGGATTAACAGAATTTACAGAATCACATAAACCTGTAAATCCTGTAAATCCTGTCCA
>JAUXBK010000183.1 GCA_030619405.1 Sedimenticola sp.
ATTCAGGTGTGGCCGCGACCCGACGCTCGCCGCTGTGAATCTCTTTTGGAATACCAATATTCATGGACATCTGCTGTCTATCCTTGAGCATTATGGAATACAGAATGAAAAGGCTGGGGGAGCTTCGTGAGCCCGGGCGATCCTAAATTCTGACTTTTAAACCTGTTTCAGCTGAAATTCGGGGTGGCGTCTCAATAAATCCAGGCAAGCGACGAAAATGCAGCCATTTTCACGGAGTTATTGAGAAGTTACAATCCAGGCCCCGGCAGAGGCCGCGCTCCTCAGGGAGCGTTATAGCATTCTTTTAAGGGACGCTCACTAAAATTAAAGCGTGATATTCATGATTTTCTGCATTCGTGATGCAGGGCTGCGACGCTGCCGTTACCCGGTTTTTCTGGACAGGGAAAGGCCTGAAGTGGAGAATCGGAACCGGGAGAGACCATCCCCCCTCTGCATAAACCAAGAAAATTCAGGCGGATAGGTATATGCAGGGTAACTTCTCAAAAAGCTGGGGCATAATGTGTAGGATGTGGTGAGCTTGCGAACCGCATCATCCGCGGATTTCCCAACTGATGCGGGTTCGTGCCTCACCACATCCTACATGGACTCTCAAAGAGTCGCACGGGGTTATTGAGAAGCAACCCACGCCGCTGCGCGGCCACAAATCAGAGAATAACAAAGTCAAGCAGTTACGATTATCTTAAATTCAAAATTTGCGTAGGATGGGCAAAGGCGCGAAGCGCCGTGCCCATCACCGGGGCAGGCACTGCGGCTTTTGATGGGCACGCTGCGCTTTGCCCATCCTACGATTGAGAGAATAACGAAATCAATCAGTTACGATTATGTTATTCATGGGTTACTATAAAATCAACGAGGTTTCCCGCTGCCGATAGAGTATCGGATAGAGCGCAAATGAGTGAGAAAACCGAAAATCTGGTCAAAGTCACCATTGATGGCAAGGAGATCCTGGCGCCGGGCAAACTCTCCACCATTCAGGCGCTGTGGCATGCCGGTTACCCACGGGTGAAGAGCGTCGGCTGCCTGGAGGGGGTCTGCGGCTCCTGCCGGATCATGGTACGCCGTGCCGGGAGCACCGATGTTACCATGGAGCTGGGTTGTCAGACCCTGATAGAAGAGGGCATGGAGGTCAGTTTCCTGGTCTTTCCCACCCCGAGCCACCACACTTACGAACTGGGGGAGATACGCAACTCGTGGGAGGTTCAGGCGCATTTCAGCCGCATCTTTCCAGAAGCAGATCATTGCCGAAACTGTCACGGCTGCACTGTCTCCTGCCCCAAAGGCATCCAGGTTGAACGGGGTGTGGAGCTGGCCGTCAAGGGGCGCTTCAGGGAGGCAGGTGAACTCTTCGTGGAGTGCGTCATGTGTAATTTCTGCATGACCGCCTGCCCTGAATTCATCGCCCCTAATCATGTAGGTATCTTTGCCCGTCGGGTGACCGCCTATTTTCATATCCGTCCCTCTAATCTGATCAATCGGCTGGAGAAGCTGCGCCGGGGCGAACTCCAGATCAGGGACCAGTGATGGCGATGCAGGGCATCCCCTACAGCGAGGCGCTGCGGAATTACTCTGTAAAGACGTTCCGGGAACCGGCCGGGGAGGTGCAGGAGCCGGAGCAACTGCTGCGGAGTTTTCACCCGGATTACTACCCGGGTACAACCGTGACCCTCCGGGTGGGAGTGAACCGGGGGGACGCGTGTCACCACCAGTTGGCGGAAGTACTGCAGGCAGATGCACGCATCGATGAGGCGGACCTGGCGGGCGCCGCGATCAGGGAGACGGATGTGCTGGTGATCGGTGGCGGCGGGGCGGGCTGTGCCGCGGCACTGGTCGCTGCCAGGGCGGGTGCCCGGGTCATCCTGACCACCAAGCTGCGGCTGGGGGACAGCAATACGGTGATGGCAGAGGGGGGGATACAGGCCTCCATTGAAAAGGACGACACCCCCCAGATGCACCTGGATGATACCCTGCGGGCCGGCCATTACCGTTCCGACCGGCGATTGGTTGCGCGCATGGTGGCGGATGGGCCGGATGTGATCCGCTGGCTGATACAGCAGGGGATGCAGTTCGATCTGGACAAATATGGGGACATCCTGCTGCGCCGTGCCGGTGGCACCAGCGCCAATCGGGTCGCCTACTACCGGGACTATACCGGCCTGGAGATGATGCGGGTGCTGCGGGAGTCGGTGACCAACAGCAATATCGAGGTGTTGGACTACAGCCCGGCGGTGGAGTTGCTCTCCAACGAGGAGGGGCACTGCGGCGGTGCGGTCATCTCCTCGCTGAAGGATTATAGCTACACCCTGGTCAAGGCGAAGGCGGTAATCGTTGCGACCGGGGGTATCGGGCGTATGCATATCAACGGTTTTCCCACCTCCAACCACTTCGGGGCCACCGGTGACGGTCTGGTGCTGGCCTATCGCCTCGGGGCCGGGTTGCGGGACCTGGACTCTTTTCAGTATCACCCCTCTGGCCTGACCTGGCCCCAGCACCTGGCCGGTACCCTGATTACCGAGGGGGTTCGCTCTGCCGGAGCCTACATACTGAATGGCCAGGGTGAACGTTTCGTGGATGAACTCGAGACCCGTGACCTGGTCTCCTCCGCCATCCTGCGCGAGTGCGCCGAGGGGCGTGGGGTCGAGGTTGGGGACGATATACGGGGTGTCTGGCTCGATACACCGGGGTTGGAGCTGCGTAATCCGGGTACGCTTGCTGCCCGCTTTCCCAAACTGATTCAACTGGGGAAGAGAAGTGGTATCGATCTGTACCATCAGCCGCTGTTGATCTATCCCACCCTGCATTACCAGAACGGCGGGGTTGTGATCGATGAGAACGGTTGCTCCAGCGTGCCACGGCTCTACTGCGTGGGTGAGGTGAGCGGCGGTATCCATGGCAAGAACCGGATCATGGGTAACTCCCTGCTGGAGATCATCAGTTTCGGCCGCCGCGCTGGCGCCCATGCGGCGGAGAAGAGCCATCGGCGGGGGCACAAAAAGGTCTCTATCGAGCATGTCAGTAACCTGCGGCGAGAGCTGACCCTGGCTGAGATGCCGATGGAGAAACAGGGGCCTGCACTGTTCCCTGAGTGTGCCAAATTCGAAAACGACTCGGATTATGACGGCTTGCGCAGAAATCGGAAGGGGCGCCCATGAAACCCTTGAATCAGGTACTGCTGCACCCGGACAACCGGGTGGGTGTCGATTTCAAACGCTGGCAGCGGCATGGCGGCGGCCAGGGGCTCGAAGTCGCGCTGCTCGAGGAGCCTGAGAGCCTGATCGGGATGATCAGAGATGCGGGTCTGCGGGGATTGGGGGGAAGTGGTTTTCCTACCTTCAGGAAATGGGAGTTCGTTGCCGCCGAGCGGGATACGGTGGAAAAATATCTGATCTGTAATGGCAATGAAGATGAGCCGGGGACTTTCAAGGACTGCATCCTGCTGGAGGAGACGCCGTTTCAGGTGATCGAGGGGGCAACCATCGCCGCCCTGGCAACCGGTGTCAGCCGTGTCGTCTTCTACATCAATCCGGATCAGGAGAAATCCCTGGACGCCATGATCCGGGCGGTGGAGGAGTGGGAGTCGACGGATCTCTACTTCGCGGTATCGAAGAAGATGAAGCGCCCGCTCAGTTATCTGGTGAAGGCCAGTGCCGGTCACTACATCGGTGGAGAAGAGACGGCAGCCATCGAATCGGTGGAGGGAAAGTTCCCCTTCCCCCGTGGCAAGCCACCGTTCCCTGCCCGCTCCGGGGTGCATGGCTATCCGACGCTGATAAACAATATTGAGACCCTGGCCAACGTCCCCCACATCATCTGCAACGGGCCGACATGGTTTCGCGAACTGGGGTTGGGCGAGGCCTGTGGCACCAAGATCTACTGCCTCAGCGGGGATGTGCTCTATCCCGGCGCCTATGAGCTGCCGATGGGGACGCCTCTGGTCGAGCTGATCCAGACGTATGGCGGGGGTATGCTGCTCGGGAAGGGGTTGAAGGCGGTATTTACCGGGGGGCCATCCAACACCATCCTCACCCCTCAGGACCTGGACGTGCATCTGGATTTTGATTCGGTGCAGGAACGCCGTTCCAGTCTGGGTACCGGCGCCATGATCGTAGTCTCCGAGGGGACCGGTATTGTCAAGCGTGTGACAGAGTATGTGGATTTCTTTGCCGCCTCTTCCTGTGGTCAATGCCCACCATGCAAGACCGGCACCTACTATATATCCATGCTGCTGGGGAAAATCGATACCGGTGAGGGCACCCAGGCCGACCTCGACTCCCTGGTCAATCTGTGCCGGATACTCCCGGGCGCCGGCCGCTGCCACCTGCTCGACGGCGCGGTTAAGGTGCTGGAGAGTTCGCTTTACCATTTCATGGACGAGTATCGGCGCTCGATCTGTAACTGAAGTCGGAGCATGCTCGCCCTTGACCTTTCCCCTGCCACAAGACCACAATCAGCCAAGTAGGTCGGGCACGGTTTTTGTGCCCGACATTTTTTCTTTATCGTTATCCGCCGAATGGGAGTCCCCCGCTGTTGACAAGTGATACCGAGCCGTTGGTGAAAATCCGTGGACTGCGCTTCTTTCGTGGGGAGCGTGCTATCTTTGACGGGGTGGACATCGACATCACCCGGGGCAGCATCACAGCCATCATGGGCCCCAGTGGTACCGGTAAGACCACACTGCTGAAGCTTATCAGTGGGCAGCTCCGCCCCCAGGGGGGCACGATTGAGGTGAATGGCCAGAACATTCACCAGTTGAGCCGCCGGGCGCTCTATCGGCTGCGAATCCGCATGGGTATGCTGTTTCAGAGTGGCGCGCTGTTGACCGATGTCAGCGTCTTCGACAATGTAGCCTATCCGTTGCAGGAGCACGCCCATCTGCCACCCTCCATGATCCGAAAGCTGGTGATGCTGAAGCTGGAGGCGGTCGGACTGCGCGGCGCCCGGGACCTGATGCCCAGTGCGCTCTCCGGCGGCATGGCCCGGCGGGTGGCCCTGGCAAGGGCGATTGCCCTGGACCCGATGATGATCATGTATGACGAGCCATTCACCGGGCAGGACCCGATATCGCTGGGTGTGCTGGTACAGCTCATCCGCGCCCTCAACGATGCCAGCCGACTGACCAGTATCATCGTTTCCCACGACGTTCAGGAGACCACTGAGATAGCCGACTACATCTATGTCATATCCGATGGCCGGGTGATCGATCATGGTCCCCCGGATGCGATGATGCACTCCGATGCGCCCTGGACCGGTCAGTTCATGCGCGGTCTGGCCAATGGCCCGGTCCCCTTCCACTATCCCGCCCCCGGGCTGGAACAGGATCTCCTGGGGGCATGATGGCTGTTTTGCGACATAGTGGTGTTAAGGTTCGGGCATGCTAGAGCAGCTGGCAAGGCTCGGGCGAGTCGGAATCTCTATCCTGG
>JAUXBK010000099.1 GCA_030619405.1 Sedimenticola sp.
CCTGGACTTTTCGCTGTTACACGCCATCTATCCCCTGCACCCGTCCACCCTGACCCTGCTCGAAGAGGTACGGGACCGCTTCTCCCAGGCACGGGGGGTGGTGGATTTCGTGGTCAAGCGCCTGGCAGGCGACCCGACCCGGGGTATCGAACCCTTCCTGGACAAGCCCTGGGGAGAGCTGATCACACCGGACCTGATCGTCGACCACTTCCGGGATCTGTTCGAAATCCAACCGGAATATCTCCCCCTCGCCCAGCAGGTGCTGCCCTGGTACCAGAGACATCTGCCGGAGCTGTTCGAGAAACCGGCCCTGCAACGCCTGGCGGAGCGGCTCCTGAAACTGCTGATACTGGTCTATCTCTCCCCCGCCAGGGAGCACCTCACAGCCATGGAGGCAGTCAGTTGGCTGGCATTCAGCGCTACGCGCATCGATCCACAACGCAATCAACGGGTGGTAGAGCGGGTGCTGTCGCAGTTGACGGAACAGGGGCGTTTCGTGGCCAGGAGCAAGGGTGGCTATGCCCTGAATCTGCGCGACGATGGCGCCGCCGCCATGGAACGTCAGTTGAAACGCAGCATTGCCGAACTGGTCGGGCAGGATGAACTGATTCTCGAGACCCTGGCAGGGCTGCTGCCGATGCAGGGCTTCAACCCGTTTCGGCTGCCCCGGGACCAGTGGCAGCACCAGCAGGTGGACTGGCACTATCATCCCCGCCAATACAGTGTCTGGTTCGGTAACCAAAACCCGGACAGACCCGAAACTCGAACCGCAATCTGTCTGCGCCTCCCCTGGGGCGAGTCAGAACCCGCCCCCGGTCTCTACACCGTGATCCCCGCGCGCCTGCAGGTAGATGCGGATATGCAGGAACTGGCGGCTCTGGTACAGATGCAGGAGCATTCACTGGCCCCGGAGGTGGCGAAACGGGTAAAAGGTCGCCTGCAGTCACGGCAGGCCGGGTTTATCACCGCCCTGGGCAATGCCTGGCTGCGGGCAAGACTGATCACCCCGGAGGGCAAACAGGAGGCGCCACCGCCATTGCGGATCGAGAAAGGACTGCGTTCCTGGCTCGACGATCTGGCCCTGTGGACACTGCGGCGGACCTACCCCGGCTTCGGGCAATTCGCCCCCGCCTATGGTCCGCTCCCCAAACAGGCCTGGCTGCGTTACATGCAGCTGAGCAGCGATGATGACCCGATGGCCCTGGAGACGGACGAATACGTGCGCCTGATCCAGGAGGCCTATCTGCTGCCCATGAAGCTGTTGCGCCGCCAGGGCCGGCAATACCTGCCCCGGGCCAATCCGGAACGACATGAGCTGGTGGCGCTGCTGACACCACTGGTGGCCAATGGCGTCTCTCCCAAGACCATCTACCACCACCTGGCGGAACCGATCTATGGCCTGGTGGAGGACCAGGTCACCGCCCTGCTGCTGTTTCTGCTGCAGCAGGGAGAGATCGAGATCATGAAGGGGAAGGACTCTTATCGGGACTATTTCGAGACCCTGCCCAATCCCCTCCACTATGAGCGGGTCACCCCGGGTCAGGCCCTGGATCGGGATACCCTGCACGACCTGCAGACTCTCTGCGAGGCCGCCGGCATCAAGCCACCCCAGGCCAGCAGCGCCTTGGGGCAAAGGCGCGCGGCGGAGCGTCTGCTCAGTTACGGGCGCGACCGGGTGCATGCCTATGAAGCGCTCTATGCCAGGTTACAGTCGAGTGATCTCGGTAGGGAACTGTTGGACCGGATCCAACGGCAGATCGATACCTGGCGCTGTCTGGATCAGGGCGCACACGCGCTGCAGGGATTCGAGCTGTTTCGCTATCAGGCGGGCAGCACCGACAGCTTTCTGGGACGGGAGAGCCAGCTTCGGGCACTGGTGGAGCGCTTGCCCGGTCTGCTCTCGGAGTGGCAGCGCTTTCAGCACCTGGCACATCACCCCCATCTGGACGCCCCGGCCGCCGACGAGCTGCGCGCCGCACTCACCGAGCTGGGCGAGCCGCCCGACCTGGCGCAACCGGAACAGCTGCAGGCGTGGCTGGAGGCGTTGGGAAAACGCTACGATGCGTATAAAAAGAACTACCGGCGGCAGCACGATGCTTGGTGGCAACAGCAGAACCGTCGCGAAATCTGGAACTGGCAGCCGCCAAACCTGGTCCACAGCCGCCACCTGGCCCTGGAGGAGACCCTGCAGGCTTTGGACAACTCCCGGCGAGAGGCCCAGGCGCAACGCTGCAGCCATCTGGCCAATCTGGACTTCCAGCCCCTGTGTAACTGCGGCTTCGATGGCGAGACCGCACCCGTAGCAGGCACTCTCGAGCGTTGCGAGAAACTCAGAGAGCAAATCGAAGAGCAGGTCAGTCTCTATTTCCAGCAGCAGCAGGTCCAGGCACGCATGCGCGAATGGCGGGACCAGGGATTGGAGATCAGCCCTGGCCTGCTGGACTACCTGGAAGGCAACCGGGCGTTACCGGAGATCCAGGATCTGAAGATGCTGGACGACCACCTGGCCGGGCTGGATCAGGTGGTCGAGGTGGATACGGGTGAGATCCTGGAACTGTTGACTCAGCGTAGTTGGGAGCCCGAGGCATTGTTGCAGGCCATGGCCCGGCAGTTTCAGAGCCGGGATGGCCAACGCCTCAGATTCCACCACCAGCAGCCGTCCGATGGCGTCCCGTCACAGGTCGCCCTCTGGTGTGGTCAACAATGCCTGCGCCACGGCGTGTCCCTGCCGAAAGGTCTGGGCCGGCGGTCCCTCGCCTATATCGGTGAAGGGGTGAGATCAGAGTGGGTCAGTGACACTGCCCTCACCCGCCTTACCGAGCTGGGTCTCGATGAACCCCTTGTTGAACGGATACTCGGCTGGCTGATCGACGGGCATCTATCCTTGCCTGCCCGCAGCAGCGCCGACAACCCGGTCTCGGCGGTTCGGGAGCTGCTGCAGCCCGGCTGCCCGGAGACGGGCGAACAATTCATTGAGAGCTGCGAACTCTTGTATCGTCACCATCAGCGGCTGATGCGACTGGCAAAAGACCCCTGGCTGGCGCGGCTGGAACGACTGGCAGCGGCGCCGCTGCCAGATCTGCCTCTCTTCACCACCCGCCTGGTAGAGCTGGATGCGGCGCAGTGGCTGATACTGGACTGTCTGGGAGCCGCCCTGGTCAGGCCCTTGACGGGCCTGCTGGAAAAACTGTTCCAGGATTGGATGCCACCAGGGGTCAGCCTGCTTCTGGGGCCCGATGAAACCACTACTGACGGTTGCTACGAGGCGTTACTCGCGGCCGGCATCCAGCACCCATTCGAAAAGATCAATGCCATCGATGAACTGATCCACGAACGATTCCGCCCCCTGGAGCAGCTCATTCCGCTGGCCCGGGCCAGGCTCGAGATCGCCATAAAACCCCTGCTGGCCAAACTCGACCCGGACCGCCCGTTGGTGCTCTTTGCCGACCATGGCTTTCGCATCAGCGCTGCCGGCACCAGCTACCAGCATGGCGGGAACTCCGCCCCGGAGCGCCTGGTCCCCCTCTGGTATTTCGAGAGTTTCAGCAGCAACGTGGCAACACAGCCTCATTTCATAGACACCCCCGCACCGGGCCTCGAGGAGAGCCGATAAAGCCATGCGCCTGCTACTTGTAGAAGATGACCGCGAAACCGCCAACTACCTGATCAAGGGGCTTAAAGAGAGTGGCTACATCACAGATCATGCCCCGGATGGTAAAGAAGGGCTGTTCATGGCCATCGAGATGGACTATGACCTGATCATCCTGGACCGTATGCTGCCGGGCCTGGACGGGCTCTCCATCCTCAAGACCCTGCGTAGTTCGGAGCGCAAGACCCCGGTGCTGATCCTCAGTGCCCTGGGAGAGGTGGATGACCGGGTTCAGGGCCTGAAGGCCGGCAGCGACGACTACCTGGTCAAGCCCTTCGCCTTCTCGGAACTGCTGGCCCGGATCGAGGCCCTGGCCCGCCGCAGCGACCCCCAGGGAGAACAGACCCGTCTGCACCTGGCCGACCTGGAACTGGATCGGATGACACGGACAGTCAAACGGGCCGGCAAGGCCATCGAGATGCAACCACGGGAATTCAGTCTGCTGGAATACCTGATGCAACATGCCGGGCAGGTGGTCACCCGAACCATGCTGCTGGAGGGTGTCTGGGATTACCATTTTGACCCCCAGACCAATGTCATCGACGTGCATATCAGCCGCCTGCGCAACAAGATCGACAAGGGCTTCGACACACCACTGCTGCATACCGTGCGGGGTGCCGGCTATTGCCTGAAGGCACCGCACGGCAACGACTGAATGGCTACCTCTTCCTCGCTCCTGCACAACTCCACCTTCCGGCTGGCCCTGATCTATATGGGCCTGTTCGCCACTTCGGTGCTGCTGCTGCTGGGTTTCATCTACTGGTCCACTGCGGCCTATATGTGGAAGCAGGCCGACGCCACCCTGGAGGCAGAGATCGCCGGCCTGGCCGAACGCTATCGGCGCGATGGCCTGGCGGGTCTGACCGATACCATCTCCGGGCGCCTCTCCCGGCGCCCGACTGGCTCATCCATCTATATCCTGGCGGGCAGTGACTATATCCCGATCATCGGCAATCTGAACCGCTGGCCGAACAGCGTGCCCGACAGCGACGGCTGGTTCGATTTTCAGCTGGAAAACAGCGATGACGGACGACAGATCGTACACCGTGCCCGGGCCCGGGCGTTCACACTGTCGGGTGACTACCGGTTGCTGGTGGGGCGGGATCTGTTCGAGCTGAAAGAGGCGGAGGACCGTATCATCCGCACCCTGGTCTGGGGGCTGCTGATCACCCTGGTACTGGCAGTGGCTGGCGGCATCATGATGAGCCGCAGCAGTGCACGGCGTATCGAACTGATCAATCGCATCAGCCGGCGCATCATGCACGGGGACCTGTCTCAGCGCATACCTGTGAGACACACCGGGGACGAGTTCGACGATCTGGCATTGAACCTGAACGGCATGCTGGACCGCATCCAGGAGCTGATGGAGAACGTGCGCCGGGTGTCAGACAATATCGCCCACGATCTGCGCACCCCGCTGGCGCGCCTGCGCAACCACCTGGAGGCCCTGGGCAGTCAGACCGAGACCACAGGAGGTGACCCATCGCTGATCCAGGAGGCGCTCACCGAATCAGATCAATTGCTGTCCACTTTCAATGCCCTGTTGCGTATCGCCCGCATCGAGACCCGGGACCACCGGGAATCGTTCCAGCCAGTGGCTATGGATAGCCTGGTGCAGGACGTGGTGGAGTTCTACCAACCCCTGGCCGAAGACAACGACCAGCGACTGCACGTGGAGACGATCGCTGGTGTCCGAACCAGAGGCGACCGGGATCTGCTGTTTCAGGCCATCGCCAATCTGCTGGACAATGCGATCAAATACACCCCGCCGGGCGGCGACATCAGCATCCAGCTCCGACCCGAAGGCACCCATGGAGAACTGGTGGTTGCAGACGCCGGTGCGGGCATCCCCCCGGAGGAGCGTGACAAGGTGTTTCAACGCTTCTACCGGATGGAGCAGAGCCGCACCACCCAGGGCAGTGGTCTGGGACTCAGCCTGGTGCAGGCAGTGGCCGCCCTCCATGACATGCAGATCGAACTGCAGGACAATCACCCAGGCCTGCGGGTGGTGCTCCGCTTTCCGCTGGAGCCCAGCCTCCCCGTCCCGGCCGCTGATAACTGCTGACTGCTGATTGCTGACTGCTGACTGGCAGGATCTCACAAACATTACAAAACCTTAATCATCAGGTAACCCATCTGATATCCGGTATTGGTTATCCTCACCCTATCCACGCCAACTCCCATCGAGGTCCTACCATGCCCAGAAACCGCGCTCTGATGTTGCGTTATCTTCCGTTTCTGCTTCTCGCCGCCCTGTTGCTGCTCACCACCACCCTGCCGGTCAGTGGCATCGCCTCCATCCCGCCGGGCAGCAGCATCGCACCGATGCTGGAAAAGGTGATGCCGGGCGTGGTCAATATCTCCACCCGCTCCCACGGGCGTGGTGAAGTCACCCCTTATGACAGCGTCCCCGGCTATCGTCGATTTTATCGGCAACCCAGGAGCAGCAGGCGCCAGAGCCTGGGTTCCGGTGTCATCATCGATGCCGGAAACGGTTGGGTGCTGACCAATTTCCACGTCATCAAGGGGGCTGATGTCATCACCGTCACCCTGAGCGACAAGCGCAGCTTCGACGCCAAGGTGCTGGGCAAGGATCCGGAGGCCGATGTGGCGCTGCTGCAGATCGATGCCAAAGACCTCACCGCCGTGCCCATGATGAAGGACTCTGAAAAACTGCGGGTCGGTGATTTCGTGGTCGCCATTGGCAATCCCTTCGGGCTGGGGCAGACCGCCACTTCCGGCATGATCAGCGCCGTGGGGCGCAGCGGCCTGGGTATCGAAGGTTACGAGGACTTCATCCAGACCGATGCCTCGATCAACCCCGGCAGCTCCGGCGGCGCACTGGTGACCCTGAATGGCGAGCTGGCCGGTATGAACACGGCGATCGTCGGGCCCTCCGGCGGTAACGTGGGCATCGGCTTCGCTATCCCCGTCAACATGATCCGGCTTATCGTCAACCAGCTGGCCGAACACGGTGAGGTCAAGCGCGGACAGCTCGGCGTGGCGATCCAGGACATCAGCCCGCGGCTGAAGGAGGCCTTTGACCTGCCCACCATGGATGGCTCGGTGGTCTCCCAGGTGCTGGGCGGTTCACCGGCGGAAAAAGCCGGCATCAAGGCCGGCGACGTGATTCTTGCGGTCAACGGGACGCCGGTGGAAAACAGCAGTGATCTGCGTAACAGCATCGGATTTCTGCCGGTAGGTGAAACCGTCAGGCTTTCCATACTACGCGATGGCAAGCGCCGCAATCTGCAGGTCACCATCGCCGAAAACGAAGAGGAGGGTGACCTGGGCGAGCGCCTGTCCGGCGTGGTACTGGGCCCGATCACCAAAGATCACCCTTTATTTGGTCAGCTCAGGGGCGTCGAAGTGCTGGCAATCCAGCAAGGCGCCCCCGCTGCCCGGGCCGGCTTGCAGCCCGGTGATATCGTCACCTCCATCAACCAGCAGCCGGTCACTTCACGGGCCGATGTGGTCAGGGCACTGAGACAGAAAGGTGACCGGCTGTTGCTGCACCTGCTGCGTGATGACGGCGCCATGTTTCTGGTGATCAAGTAGCCGCAACGCCTGTGCCGTGATGCGGCCCTCCAGCAGCAGGAATTGACCTTGTCGTCCTGCAGGAGTGCCGCCCCGGCGCGAACCTTAACATTCGTTAATCTGACCGTAACCCTCCGTTAACCTGCACTGATTTATGCTGCAGCCTGCCACATTGATAGAGACAGTAACAACACCCAAAGCAATGGAGCCCAGACCATGACCAGACCCACCGCCGTGCCCGCTGAGGCCGCCACCGACGACAGTTACCCGGCCTTCGACCAGGTACGCTGCCGCATGCAGGAGAAGATCATCGGTCAGGACAAGCTGATCGACCGCCTGCTCATCGCCCTGCTGGCCGACGGCCATCTGCTGGTGGAAGGGCCGCCGGGGCTGGCCAAGACCCGGGCGATCAAAGAGCTGGCACAACTGCTGGAGGGGGACTTTCACCGCCTGCAGTTCACCCCTGACCTATTGCCCGGGGATCTTACCGGCACCGACATCTACCGACCGGAAACCGCGGAGTTCGTGTTTCAACAGGGCCCCATCTTCCACAACCTGGTGCTGGCGGACGAGATCAACCGGGCACCGGCCAAGGTGCAGTCGGCCCTGCTGGAAGCGATGGAGGAGAAACAGGTCACGGTCGGCCGGCGCACCTATCCCCTGCCCCGGCCATTCCTGGTCATGGCCACCCAGAACCCTATCGAGCAGGAAGGGACCTACCCGCTGCCCGAGGCCCAGTTGGACCGCTTTCTCATGCAGGTCAACATCGACTATCCGAAGGCGGACGCCGAAAACCAGATCCTGGAACTGACCCGGCGTGAGGCCGCCGCCAGCGCCATGGATCGAGCCGAACAGGAGACGGCCATTCTGAGCCGGCAGCAGATCTTCGACGGTCGCAGCCAGATCCTGGCACTGCATATGGCACCGCCGGTACAGGCCTACCTGGTGCACCTGGCACTGGCCACCCGCGATCCTTCCCCCTATGGCGGGCACCTGGCACGCTGGGTCAGCTTCGGCGTCAGCCCGCGGGGCACCATTGCCCTGGATCGCTGCGCCCGGGCGCACGCCTGGCTGCGGGACAAGGACTACGTCTCTCCCGAGGACGTGCAGGCCGTGCTGTTCGATGCCTTACGCCATCGGGTGCTGATCTCTTTCGAGGCAGAGGCCGAAGGGCACACGCCCGACGACTTCCTGCTGGAACTGCTGCAACGGGTGCCGGTGGCCTGATGAACCTGAACCCACGCATCTTCCGGCGCCAGACCCAGGGGGTTGGCACGAGCCCCGAGCAGCCCCGGTATCCCGGTGCCCAGGTCACCCTGGATGAGTTGATCGCGCTGCGGCTGCAGGCCGGAGCACTGCAACTGGCCTGCCATGGCCCTGCCATCAATCTGCTGGCGGGCAGCCACAGCTCCCGTTTTCGCGGGCGCGGCATGGACTATGCGGAATCCCGCAACTATCAGCCCGGTGACGATATCCGCAACATGGACTGGCGGGTCACCGCCCGTACCGGACAACCCCATATCAAGCTCTATCAGGAGGAGCGGGAACGACCGGTAGTGGTGATGCTGGACCTCAATCCAAGCATGTTCTTCGGCACCCGCGGGGCCTTCAAATCGGTGGTGGCGGCACGCACCGCCGCCCTCATCGCCTGGGCCACGGTGGCCAGCGGCGATCGCATCGGCGCCCTGCTGTTCAACGGCGGCCATCAGGAATTGCAGCCCAAAGGCGGCAAGCACGGTGCCCTGCGCCTTATCCGACAACTGGTGGACGCCACCGACCCCGACCGCGGACTGGCGGAGTCACCTCATGCCGACGGCCTGAACCGCGCCCTGGGCCGCCTGCGCCGGGTCGCCCGACCCGGCAGCCTGGTGTTCATCATCAGTGATTTCTACGGTGTCAACGAAGAGACTGGCACCCATCTGATGCGCCTGCACCACCACAA
>JAUXBK010000046.1 GCA_030619405.1 Sedimenticola sp.
ATATCCCGGACGATCTCACCTTTGCCATCAACACCTATGTGGCCCGCAACCGGCTCGTGCGGTTCTTTCTCTCCATGGCCCATACCTTCCCCCTGGACCCGGCCAACCCCTTTTCCACTCGGGCACTGATTCACGCCATCCAGGATAAGGACAGGGTGGTGCTGTTTCCCGAAGGGCGCATCACCATGACCGGGTCCCTGATGAAGGTGTACGAGGGGGCTGGTCTGATCGCCGACAAGGCGGAGGCGACCATCCTGCCGGTACGCATCGACGGGGCCCAGTATTCGCCTTTTTCCCACCTCAAGGGGAAGGTGCGCATCCGACTGTTTCCGAAGATCCGCCTCACCTTCCTGCCACCCCGGGCATTCGATATGCCGGATGCGTTGAGGGGGCGTGCCCGCCGCCAGTGTGCCGGTCAGAAGCTGAACGACCTGATGACGGATATGGTGTTCCGGAGCAGCCCCTACCAGCAGACCCTGTTCCACTCTCTGATCGATGCCGGGAAGACCTATGGCAGGCACCACCATGTGCTGGAGGACGTGGAGCGCAAGCCGCTGAGTTATGGAAAAATGCTCATCGCCTGTTTCGTGCTCGGCAGAGAGCTGGCGCGGGACACCCGGGCGGAAGAGCACGTGGGGGTGCTGCTACCCAGCACCAACGCGACCGCCATCACCTTTTTCGCCCTGCAGGCCTATGGCCGGGTGCCGGCGATGCTGAATTTCTCCACCGGTATCAAGAATGTCCTCAGCGGCTGTGAAGCGACAGAGATAAAGACCGTTTACTGCTCCCGCCGTTTCGTGGAGATGGGGCACCTGGAGGCGATGGTGGCGGCGCTGGAAAAGGCCGGGATCCGGCTGATCTACCTGGAGGATCTGCGCGGCCGGATATCGGCCTGGTCCAAGCTCAGCGGCCTGCTTGCCAGCCGCTTTCCCAATATCAGCTACCGCTTTACCGGCGGCAAACGCCCCGCCGGTTCTTCTGCAGTGGTACTGTTCACCTCCGGCACCGAAGGGACCCCCAAGGGGGTGGTGCTGAGCCACACGAATATACAGGCGAACCGTTTTCAGGCCAGTTCCTGTATCGATTTCGGCCCGAGCGATATCGTGTTCAACGCCTTGCCCATGTTCCATTCCTTCGGGTTGACCTGCGGCACCATGCTGCCGCTGCTGTCCGGGGTGAAGGTGTTTCTCTACCCGTCACCGCTGCACTATCGCATCGTTCCGGAACTGGTCTATGACAGCAACGCCACCATCATGTTCGGCACCGAGACCTTTCTCGCTGGCTATGCCCGGTTCGCCAACCCCTATGACTTCTACAGCATCCGCTACGTCTTTGCCGGTGCCGAGAAGCTGAAGGATGAGACCCGTCAGACCTGGGCCGATCGTTTCGGGTTGCGTATCTTCGAAGGTTACGGTGCCACGGAGACCTCGCCACTGCTGAGCATGAACACCCCGATGCAGAATCGGCGAGGATCGGTGGGTCGGCTGATGCCGGGGATCGAGCACCGGTTGGAGAAGCTGCCGGGTATCGATCAGGGCGGAAAACTCTGGGTCTCCGGACCGAATATCATGCGTGGTTACCTGAAGGCGGAGAACCCCGGAAGGCTGCAGCCGCCGGAAGAGGGGTGGTACGACACCGGAGATGTGGTCGAGATCGACGAGGAGGGTTTTCTCTTCATTCGTGGGCGGGTCAAACGCTTTGCCAAGATCGCTGGCGAGATGATCTCACTGGGGCAGGTGGAGGCGCTGGCGGCCAAGGTATGGCCAGGGTTTGGCCATGTGGTGGTTACCCTGCCGGATAAAAAGAAAGGGGAACAGCTGGTGTTGTTGACGGAAAACAGCAAGGCCTCCAGAGAGGAGCTGGGCAGTTTCGCCCGATCCGAAGGCGTGCCGTCCCTGATGGTGCCGGGTATGGTGGTCCATATCGACAAGCTGCCGCTGCTGGGGACTGGCAAGGTCGATTTCGCAACTGCCAGAAAAGTGGTTGAGGAGCACCTGAAATAAGGGTGTGCGTTCAGGGTAAGAAATGGCCGCGGATTGACGCGGATTACACACGGATGTTGTTATGGATTTGGTACACGAAGGCGACGGGGGCGGAGGTCGGGCTGATGATTAACGTCAGCGTTCAAAAGGCTTGTGTCATCAAATCAATCCGCGTTAATCCGCGGCTAAAGGTCTTTTGATCCCGCGAACGGTTACGAATGGGGTTTCCTGAATATCATGGGCTGTCTGCTTAGAAGGGGGTTACTGCTGCTTGTTTTCGCACTCGGCATGGTGCATGGCGTGGCGATTCAGGCGGATGGGCAGGGTGAACGCCTGAATCAACTGCTGGTCGAGCCGTTCACCGGCGATCTGGAACGTATCAAGAAGCGCGCCCTGATCCGGGTGCTGGTGAGTTATAACAGGGCCAACTACTTTCTGGACGGGCCCAAGGCCTACGGCTTAGAGTATGAGCTGATGGAGCAGTTCCGGCGGTTCCTGAACAAGGGTGTGTCGAAGCAGCGCCTGAAGATCGATTTCATCTATCTTCCGACCCCCTTCAGTCGCCTGATTGATGCGCTGAATGCGGGAAAAGGGGACATCATCGCCGCCGGGATGACGGTGACACCGGAGCGGGAGAAGCGGGTGGCCTTCTCCAAACCTTATCTGACGGGTGTTGCGGAGATTCTGGTGGCCAGTTCGAAGGCGAAGCCGTTGCAGCGGATAGAGGATCTCTCCGGTGAAGAGGTCTATCTGTTGCGAGGCAGCAGTTATGTTCGGCATCTGAAACGGGTCAACCAGCAGCTCAAAAAGCGTGGGATCACACCGGTCATTATCCGGGAGGTGGATGAGCATCTGCAGACGGAAGACCTGTTGGAGCTGGCCAACGCCAGTGTCATCGATTTTACCGTGGCGGATGATCATGTGGCGCGATTGTGGAAGGATGCGCTGCCGCAGCTTCACCTTTACCCCGATATCAAAATCAATGTAGACGGTCGTATTGCCTGGGCGGTGCGTAACAAAAACCCGCAGCTGCTGAAGCGCCTGAACAGCTTTGTTTCCAGCCACAAGAAGGGTTCGCTGCTGGGGAATATCCTGTTCCGGAGATACTACGAAAAGAGCGCCTGGGTCAAAGACCCGAAACGGGGCAAGGAGCGGGTCCGGCTCGACCAGGCGAAAAAGTATTTCAAACGTTATGCCGAAGAGTACGGTTTCGACTGGTTGAAGATTGCGGCCATCGCGTATCAGGAGTCGGAGCTCCAGCAGTCCAGAAAGAGTCCGGCCGGTGCCATCGGTATCATGCAGATCAAACGTTCAACCGCAGCTGACAAGCATGTGTCAATCAAAAAAATCAACAAGCTGGAGAACAACATCCACGCGGGAGTGAAATATCTGGCCTTTCTGCGTGAACGCTACTTTTCCGACCCCGCCATCCCCGTGGACGATCAGACCTATCTGGCCTTTGCTGCCTACAATGCAGGGCCGCGACAGGTGGCGAGAATGCGTAATCTGACCAGAAAGATGGGGTTGAACCCCGATCGCTGGTTCGGTAACGTGGAAATGGCGGCGCTGCGCCTGGTGGGGCAGGAGACGGTGCGCTATGTGCGAAACGTGCTGAAGTACTACACCGCCTATCGTATCTCTTTCCAGAACATGGAGAAGCGCTCCGGTGAAAGGAAGAGCCTTTGCCAGGAGGAAGGCGCCGGCAACAATGACAGCTGCCGCTAGCGCCCGGTAAAATCAGTGAATCAGACTGACCCGGAAACCGCCGTGTCGGACAGCACGATACGCAACTATCGTCTGCCGTTGCAGGTCACCATCAGCATGCTGTTGATCATCCTGGTGGTCATTGTCGGTGGGGTGCTCAGCTGGCAGAATTATAATCGTACTTCGGAGATCATCCTCGATAGCGCCGGTCAGCTCTATCGTCAGATCACACAGGAGGTCACTCAGGATTTCAGAGGCACTTATCTCCCGGTGACGGCCATGGTTCGTCTGCTGGCCCTGTCACCGGTAACCCGGGCCGATTCACTGGATGACCGGCTGACATCATTGAGGAGCTTCAGTACGGTCCTGCAGAACGCCCGTTCCGTTGCCGGGATACAAGTCGGCTATGGAAACGGGGACTATTTCATCGTTCGCTCACTCGATGACGAGGGAGTGCGCAGGACGTTCCAGGTGCCTGCCGCGGCGTACATCATGGCGGACAACATTGCCGTCGGCAAAGACGGTGAGCGTACCCTGACCCGGATCTTCTTCGATCTGCAGCTGAAGGAGGTTGCCAGAGAGGCCCCAAGGCCGAGTGAGTACGATCCCCGTGTCCGTCCCTGGTACAAAAGGGCGATTACGGCACGACCTCTGGCCACTTATCCCTATCTGTTTCATTTCCTAAAAGAGATTGGCACGACGATTGCCATGAAGGCGGAGCAGCCAGGGGTGGTAGTGGCCGCCGATGTCACACTGCGCAGTCTGTCGAAGACCCTGGCAGGGCACCCGATCACCGAGCATTCGGAGGTGTTGCTGATCGGTGCGGGCGGCAGTGTGCTGGCCTACCCGGACACCCGGCGGCTGCAAATCACAGACGGCGAAGGTGGGCCCAGGCTGCCCCATCTCACGGATCTGGGCAGCCCGGTGCTGACGTTTCTCAACCCGACGCTGGAGCTGGAACCCGGGGAACTCGCCTTCGAGTTCGAGGGGAAGCCCTGGCAGGGTTCCATGGATGAGGTGGGAAGGGCCGGGGGCGTGGACTTCTATCTGCTTATGGTCTCCCCGGTCGACGAACTGCTCAGTGAAGCGATCGAAATCCGCACGCAGGCATTGGTCACCACCGCCATCATTATTCTCGTCACCATCCCTGTCGTCTGGCTCCTGGCGAAACGTGTGTCGGCCCCCATGCGCCGCCTGGCCAGAGCGGCTGAGCGTATCCGACGCTTCGACTTCAGCGAGCCGATCCGGACCCGCTCTTTCGTCGCGGAGGTGGACCAGCTGGCGGTCGCGATGGGGATGATGAAGGAGACCATCAACCGCTTCCTGACACTGATCAATTCTCTGGCGGGGGAGCGGGATTTCGACACGCTGCTGGACCGGATCAACCGGGAAACCCTGCAGGTGAGCCAGGCGGATGCGGTGCTGACCTACCTGCTGGATGAGAGTGACTCCTTTCTGGAGCCTGTCGCCCTGCAGGAAAAAGGGGGCGAGTCCGGCCCGGTGGATGCTTTCCCGACGCTGTCACTGGAACAGGTTGGCACGCTGACTGGAGCGGGGGCGGATGTCAGCGACCGTCCGGTCCGGGTCGACCCCGAGGGGCCGGAGCCACTGCTGCCCCTGCTGGAGCGGTTGGGAGTCGATCGGCTCAGCGTCGTGACGCTGCCCCTGCACAACCGCCAGCAGGAACTGATCGGCCTGCTCTGCCTGATCTACCGCACGCAGCAGGGGACGGATGAAAGGCAGCAGCAGGAGCAGATCGCCTTCGTCCGCGCCATGTCCGGATTCGCAGCAGTCTCCCTGGAGGGGCGGCAGTTGCTGATGATGCAGGAGGCGCTGCTGGACTCTTTCATCAAATTGATCGCGGGGGCCATCGACGCCAAATCACCCTACACTGGAGGCCACTGTCAACGGGTGCCGGAGTTGACCCGTATGCTGGCGCAAGCAGCAAACGAGGCGGAGGGGGCGCCCTTCGGCGGCTTCAGAATGGATCGGGAGCAGTGGGAGGCGCTGGAGATCGCCAGCTGGCTGCACGACTGCGGCAAGGTGACCACCCCGGAGTACGTGGTGGACAAGGCGACCAAGCTGGAGGGGATCCATGACCGCATCCACGAGATCCGAATGCGCTTCGAGGTGTTGAAGCGGGATGCGGTGATCGCCTACTGGCAGCAGCTGGCGGCCGGAGACGATGCGGGACAGCTGAAACAGTTACTGCAGGAGGAGTGGCGGCAGCTGGACGATGATTTCGCCTTCGTTGCCGAATGTAATCAGGGGGGGGAGTTTATGGCCCCTGAACGGATGGAGCGGCTGCGCCAGATCGGGGAGAGACGCTGGATGCGGACCCTGGACGATCGTGCCGGAATCTCCCATGAAGAGATGGAGCGTAAACAGCAGGTAGCGACCGGGACGCTGCCGGCGGAGGAGCGACTGCTCGCTGATAAACCGGAACATCGGGTCGAGCGGGTCCCCACCGATCAACTGGCCGAAGAGAATCCCTGGGGTTTCCAGCTGGATGTGCCCGAGTACAAATACAACCGGGGTGAGCTGTACAATCTCGGAATCAAACGCGGAACCCTGACGGCGGAAGAGCGTTACGTGATCAATGACCACATCGTGCAGACCATCATGATGCTGGAGAAGCTGCCTTATCCCAGGCACTTGCGGGATGTGCCCCTGATCGCCGGGTGCCACCACGAGACCATGGATGGGCGGGGATACCCCAGGCGGCTGACGGGGGAGCAGATGCCGCTGACCGCCCGCATGATGGCTATCGCCGACATCTTCGAGGCGCTCACCGCCTCCGACCGCCCCTACAAGAAGGCCAAGCGGCTCAGTGAGGCCGTGCGCATCATGGGTAACATGGTTAAACAGGGGCATATCGACCCGGCGCTGTTCCAGCTGTTTCTGAAAAGCGGCATCCATCTGGAGTACGGGCGCCGCTTCCTGCGGCCGGAGCAGATGGACGAGGTGGATCTGTCCGCGTACCTACAGTGCAGACCTCGCCATTTCCGTTCAAAAACGCCTCAATAAATGGACAGGATTAACAGGATTTACAGGTTTATGTAATTCTGTAAATTCTGTTAATCCTGAACAATCCTGTAAATCCTGTCATTTTTTTGGTGCCGGCAACGGGTTGTACTCGTTGCAGAGTGTCCAATTTTCGTCTGAAAATGTATTTTTTTTATTAGAACTAATAAGTTATATATCCATGATCTAATCATGGTGTTGAGGTCTGCAGTGATACCGTACGAGTGATACAGACCAGGCAGGTTTCCACGCAGAGGGTGGAAACTAGACAAGAAACCTTCCCAACCAGACACCCGCTATGAAACAGAGATACCAGGCACGAGCCGGAAGCCACCACCCCTATGGTGCCACGCTGGTGGAAGGCGGCGTCAACTTCTCCATCTTCAGCCTGCATGCCACTCGGGCGGAACTGCTGCTGTTCGACCGGGCCGACAGCCGGTCGCCGTTCCAGACCATAGCGCTGGAGCCTGATCTCAACCGCACCTTCTACTCCTGGCACCTGCTGGTGGAAAAGCTGCCAGCCGGCACCTGGTACAGCTGGCGCATGGATGGCCCGGGGGATACCCGTCTGAGCGGCGACCGTTTCGATCCGGACAAACACCTGCTGGACCCGCGCGCGCGGGTGCTCAGCCAGGTGCTGTGGGACCGCCTGGCGGCCCGGCGCCCGGGGGGCAACGGTCACGCGGCGATGCGCGCCATGGTGGTGGATGAGCCCTACGACTGGGAGGGGGATCGGCCGCTGCAGATTCCCAGTGAACACTCGATCATCTACGAACTCCATGTCGGTGGCTTCACCCGCCACCCCGCCTCGGGCGTAGCGGCGCCGGGGACTTTCTCCGCCCTGATCGAGAAGATCCCCTATCTGCAGGCGCTGGGCATCACCCATGTGGAACTGCTGCCGGTGATGGCATTCGACGAACAGGATGTTCCGGACTCCACGGCCCGGCTGGGATTGAAGAACTACTGGGGCTACAGCAGCCACAGCTTTTTTGCGCCCCACCCGGATTACTGCATCTCCCCGGAGCGGGGCAGTCAGGTCACAGAGTTCCGGGATCTGGTGAAGGCGCTGCACCGGGCCGGTATCGGCATCATCCTGGATGTGGTCTACAATCACACCGCCGAGGGGGGAGTGGACGGCCCGGTGATCAACTTCAAGGGGCTGGGCGGCGGTGTCTTTTACCACCTGGAGCCGAACGACAAACGGCTGTTCCGCGACTACACCGGCTGTGGCAACACGATCAACGCCAATCACCCGGTGGTCTCCGCCTTTATCATCGACAGCCTGGAGTACTGGGTGCGGGAGATGCACGTGGACGGGTTCCGTTTTGACCTGGCCAGCGCCCTGGCCCGGGGTGAGGACGGGGCGCCCCTGCACGACGCCCCGGTGCTGTGGGGTATCGAGCTGTCGGAGCAGCTGGCGGGCAGCCGTCTGATCGCCGAGGCCTGGGATGCGGCGGGTCTGTACCAGGTGGGCAGCTTCCCGGGGTGCCGCTGGGCGGACTGGAACGGCCGTTACCGGGATGTGATCCGCCGCTTCGTGCGCGGTGATGGCGGCCTGGTCGGTGAGCTGGCGACCCGGCTGGCGGGCAGCAGCGATCTCTATCTGGAACAGGGACGCCTGCCGATCAACAGCGTCAACTTCGTCACCTGTCATGATGGCTTCACCCTCTACGATCTGGTCAGCTACAACGAAAAGCACAACCAGGCGAACGGCGAAGGGAACCGGGACGGGAGCAATGACAACCTCAGCTTCAACTGTGGGGTGGAAGGCGAGACGGATGCCCCCGAAGTACAGCGGTTGCGCCGGCGCCAGGCGCGGAACGCCATCGCCATCCTGCTGTTGAGTCAGGGGGTTCCCATGCTGCTGGCGGGGGACGAGGTGCTGCGCAGTCAGCGGGGAAACAACAACGGCTGGTGCCAGGACAACGAGCTCAGCTGGTTCGACTGGCGTCTGCTGGAACGGAATGGTGACATGCTGCGCTTCGTGCAGCAGATGATTGCCTTGCGCCGGCGCCACCCCTCCCTCATGCGGCGGCGTTTCCTGCGGGGTGAAGTGGTGGCGGGGCGGGATCTGCCGGACATCTCCTGGCACGGGTCCGAAATCGATCGGCCCGCGTGGGATGACCCGGATGGCAGGCTGCTCGCCTTCACCCTGGCCGGTATCGGGGAGGGGGAGGCAGACCTCCATGTGATGCTGAATCTGTCGGAGAGCCTGGTCAGGATGGCGCTGCCCCCTGTGGCCGGTCGCCACTGGCGGCTGGCGGTGGACACTTTTCAGTCCGCGCCGGGAGACATACTGGAGCCCTCCGCCCAGCAGCTGTACTCTGAGCGGCGCTATCCGCTGGAGGCCCGGAGCGTGGCGGTGTTCGAGGGGGGGTCAGAAGACAGAGAACAGAGGACAGAAGACAAAACGTAGGATGCGGTGAGTGAAACGAACCGCATCGATCACTGCAGAAGGCAGAAGGCAGGATCTAGGTGTAAACTTGTTATGCTTGGATTTCATCAAACGTAAAAGATACAGAAGGGGAACGTCCAAAATGAATGTACTGATTTCGAATCTGCCTGGCGATGTGACCGAAGCAGAGATACTGGAGATACTGAAGGAGCATGGTGTCCCCGTGACAGAGTTGAAACTGAACAACGAAGGTAATGCGGACCAGATGACAGCCGTGGTGGAACTGGATACGGATCATGCCGGGGCCAAGGCCCTGGCCTCGATGGTACATGGCAAGTTCTGGAAAGGCCGGACCCTCTCGGCCCAGGCGATGACGATCTTTACCGGAGAGGGGTTGAACGAGTAATGCTTCCGGTCAGACTTCCCGATAGCGTATTCCACCCGATCTGTATATCATCGCTGTTTCAAAAAAACGCCTGACCCCATCAGAGAATTCCCATGTCGCCGAAGGTACCCGTCGTATCGCTTCTCCTCCTCTTTGGCCTGCTGGCCGGCTGCAGCAGTAAGAACGAGTACGTAGAGCCGCCCCCACCCAAGGTCACCGTGGCCACGCCGCTGTCACAGGATGTGACCGACTATCTCGAGTTCACCGGGACCACCCACGCAGTGGCGGCCGTGGATGTGCGGGCGCGGGTAAAGGGGTTTCTGGAGAGCATGCATTTCACTCCCGGGACACTGGTACAGAAAGACGACCTGCTGTTCGTGATCGATCCCCGGGAGTACCAGGCGGATCTGGATGCCTCAGTGGCGGAGGTGGCGGCGGCCGAGGCGGAGCTGAAACGGGCCGGCATCGAGCTCGTTCGGGCACAGCGGCTGTTCAAGCAGAAGGCCGGCTCCGAGAGCGATGTGGTGAAATGGCGGGGGGAGCAGGAGTTGGCAAAGGCCGCCATCCTGCGCGCCGAGGCGAAGGTGGTAGAGGCGACCCTGCGGCTCAGCTACACCCAGGTGGTGGCCCCCATCGATGGCCGGGTAAGCCGCAACCTGGTGGACCCGGGCAACCTGGTGGGCGACAACGAAGGCACACTGCTGACGACGGTGACAGACTACACACCCATGTACGCCTATTACAACCTGAACGAACGCGACCTGCTGATGACCATGCATCTGTTAGAGGAGCGGTTTGAGGGGGGTGACATGGCCTCGGGAGAAAGCAGGGTGCGGCAGGCCCACATACCGCTGTTTCTGGGGCTGGCAGACGAAGAGGGCTATCCGCACAAGGGTGAACTCGACTTCGCGGACTCAACGGTGGACACGGAGACCGGTACCCTGCAGTTGCGTGGTGTCTTTACCAACGATAAGATCCCGCCGGCGCTGCTCCCCGGCCTGTTCGCCCGTATCCGCATGCCGATCCGGGAGCGCACCGGTGCGCTGCTGGTGAGCGAGCGGGCCGTCGGTGCGGATCAGAGTGGGGAGTACCTGCTGGTGGTGGACCCGGAGGATATGGTGGAGAAGCGGAACATCCGCAAGGGGCAGCTGATCGATGGCCTGGTGGTGATCGAGGCGGGGGTGAAAGCCGGTGATCGGGTGGTGGTGAAGGGGCTGCAACGGGCCAGGCCGGGGGCCAGGGTGACACCGGCGCAGGTGGAGATGGCGACCCTCACCAACACTGCCCTGCTGGCCAGGGCGGAGAAGGCGGAGGTGCTGTCGGCCGCGGGCGAGGGCGGTGCGGCAATGGGCGATACTCCGGATGACGGGGCAACTCAGATCACAGGAGAGGCGGTGGAAGCATCCAGCGACACGCCCGCCGACATCGACCGATCACCCACCGACTGATCACCCACCGATTGATCACCACCCTGCGGATCCAGCCATGTTCTCCAAATTCTTCATAGAACACCCCATCTTCGCCAGCGTCATCGCGATCCTGATCGTGGTTGCCGGCGCCATCTCCGTGGGCCAACTGCCGATCGCCCAGTATCCCGAGATCACGCCGCCCACGGTGGAGGTGAAGGCGACCTACCCGGGGGCCAATGCCCAGGTGGTGGCGGAGACTGTCGCCTCACCCATCGAGCAGGAGGTGATCGGGGTCGAGGACATGATCTATATGTCTTCGGTGAGCGCGGGTGACGGCTCTTACACCCTGACCGTCACCTTCGAGGTGGGCACCGATCTGGACATGGCCAATATCCTGGTGCAGAACCGGGTCACCCTGGCGGAACCCAAGCTCCCGGAAGAGGTGAAGCGCCAGGGGGTGAACACCAAGAAAAAATCGCCCAGCATGCTTCTGATTACCTCCCTCTCCTCGCCGGATGATCGCTTCGATGTGCTCTATATGAGCAACTACGCGACGTTGCGGATTAAGGACACCCTAAGCCGCATACCCGGGGTGGGTGATGTGTCGATCTTCCCGGCCAGCGACTACAGCATGCGCATCTGGCTCGACCCCAATCAGCTCAAGTCGCGCAGCCTGACCACCGCCGAGGTGATCGCCGCCATCGAGGAGCAGAACGTGCAGGTGGCCGCGGGGCAGATCGGTCAGCCGCCGGCGCCAGCGGGCCAGAACTTCCAGTATGCCGTCAACGTGCTGGGGCGTCTCTCCGATGTGGGGCAGTTCGAGCAGATCATCGTCAAGACCGGTGAGGGCGGGCGTATCACCCGCTTGAAGGATGTGGCCCGGATCGACCTCGGGGGAAAGACCTACGACATCACTTCCCGGTTGAATGGCAAGACATCCGCCAGCATCGGGGTCTATCAGCTGCCCGGTTCCAATGCCCTCGAGGTGTCGAGGCGGGTGCGGGCGGCCATGCAGGAGATGAGCGCCTTCTTCCCCCAGGGGCTGGAGTACTCGGTCCCCTATGACACCACCATGTTCGTGGAGGCCTCCATCCAGCAGGTTTATGTCACCCTGTTCGAGGCGGCGGCCCTGGTGTTCCTGGTACTCTACATCTTTCTGCAGGACTGGCGCGCCACCCTGATCCCGGCGGTCACCATCCCGGTCTCTCTGATCGGTACCCTGGCGGTGCTGCTGACCATGGGGTTCTCCCTCAATATGCTCACCCTGTTCGGCCTGGTGCTGGCGATCGGCATCGTGGTGGTGGAGGCCACCGTGGCCCATATGGAACGGGGGATGGATCGCAAGGCGGCGGCGATAAAGGCCATGAGCGAAGTCTCCGGGCCGGTGGTCGCCACCACCCTGGTGCTGCTGGCGGTATTCGTGCCGGCCGCCTTCCTGCCCGGCATCACCGGCGAGCTCTACCGCCAGTTCGCCCTCACCATCGCCGTGGCCACCGTCTTCAGCTCTATCAACGCCCTGACCATGAGCCCGGCGTTGGCGGCCCTGGTGTTGCGGCTGCCGCCGGAGAAGAAGAACTTCTTCTTTCGGGGTTTCGACCGGCTGTTTGCCCGCTTCGAAAACGGTTACGGCCGCATGATCCGTGCCCTGGTGCGCCGCGTCGCCCTGATGCTGATTCTGGCGCTGGGACTGGTGGGCTACACCGGTTGGCAGTTCACCCAGCTTCCTACCGGCTTTCTCCCCACCGAGGATCAGGGCTATATCCTGGTCCATGTCCAGTTGCCGGATGCCGCTTCCCAGGAGCGGACCAACGCGGTACTCGATAAGATCGATGCCATCGTCAAAGAGACGGCAGGGGCGGCGGACTGGGTCATCTTTGGTGGCTACAATCTGATCGATGGCACCGCTGCCTCCAATACGGCCATTGTCTTCGTTACCCTGGACCCCTGGGAGGAGCGCACCACGCAGGAACTCACCCAGGAGGCGATCCTGGCCGGGCTGCAACAGAAATTCGGTCAGATACAGGAAGCGATCATCTACCCGTTCCTGCCCCCCGCCATCCCCGGGTTGGGCGTGGCCGGGGGATTTCAGTTCCAGTTGGAGGACCGGGCAGGTGTGGGACTTACCGAGCTCGATGGGATGCTGCAGGAGATCCTGCAGGACGGTGCTGGTCAGAGCGGCCTGGCCGGTCTGAACTCCACCTTCCGCATCGACGTGCCCCAGCTGTTTGCCGAGGTCGACCGCACCAAGGCCAAGACCCTGGGGATCCCGCTGGATGAGGTGTTCGGTGCGCTGCAGGC
>JAUXBK010000127.1 GCA_030619405.1 Sedimenticola sp.
CACCTCGGAAACAGCGGTCACAGGAGCGGGTCCGGGGTCGGTTCCGGATCCGGGAGACGATCCGGCCAGCAGTTAAACCCGTATGACCAAGAGGTCAGCGCTACCCAAGCTACAGAAGCTTTCATCGTTTTCATTGTCATTCCCTCCTTCACAATGATTCTTTACGTTCCATGGTCAGCAGATGCCAGCCGTGCCGCCATCCCCTGTTTAAGGAAGATCTTCACCGTTCGACCAGCCTTGGAAACCGGCGGATTCCCGCCCTCAGATGGCTCCAGTCCCCGTCCTTCGACCTGCAGCCGTTGTTCAGAGACACCTTTGTCCATGATGTATGCCGCCACCGCCTTCGCACGGCGCCGTGACAGCCACTCGTTGTATGAGATATCGCCAATGCTATCGGTATACCCGATGATGTGTGCACTGCTGTCTGCGGATGACTTGAGGATGTCAGCGACTCGATCCAGCAACCGGGTGTATTCCGGCTGGATGCCGGCACTGTCGAACCCGAAAGAGACCTGACTGACGGTAACCTGCAGCAGAGGCTCCTCCTCTATCATGGTTATACTCACCTGCTCCCGAGGTTCCTCCACCGGGGCATCCGCCTCTACCACCGATATTTGCGTCTCCACCAGCGCCTTTACCATTCCCGCAGGCTCTCGTGGCTCTTCGATACCAGGAGTTTGCTTCTGCTCGTGCCGTTCCGGCATCTTCGCCGATTCCATTAACGACGCCTGTTCGGGTACCTGCGCCGGTTCCACATCCGTTACCTGTTCGGGTGCCTGCATCGGCACAACACGTTCCATTCGGGCGATACTCTTTATCGGCGCTTTGGCGGTCACCGGGACAGCCGCCGGTTCGTCCACCACCGGCGCGCAGGTGCTCTCACACAGGGGCCAGCTACCTCCGGTCCACCGGGATACCATATCGCGTGCCCGGATAACCCTCAGCTTTTCCCAGGTGGAGACCGGTGCCAGCTGTTCCAGTTCATGGATGGGTGCTGACAGCAGTGTCAGACCGGTCAGCGACAGGCCCAGGGCAACCGTAGCTGCAATTCCCCACAGCGGGGCGGTATCCCGACGCAGCCGGAGCGTAATGGGGGCATCGTCAAGTAACAGCTCAACAGCTACCTTGCCGGAAGGGGCATCGGCAGTCTCGCTCGCCTTCGGCTGATGCTCAGTGGCCTTTTTTTTCGCCGCCACTCCCTGCTGCAACACCGCCTCCACCTCCTGCACCACCTTTTCAACGGGCGCGTCCAGGGGGGGGCTGGCCTGCATCAGCCGCTCGCCGATGGGCTGGGGCTGGACCGCGGGGGACTCATCAGGCCGGGAGAGCGCCGCCAGGGATTCGTTCGCGAACGCCTCCAGGTCGATAATGGAATTCGATTCTCTCACGGCGAGGTGCTCGGAGCGCAGCTCGTTGATCACCAGCTCGGTATCTTCTACCCCCAGGGTTGCCCTCTGCTCCAGACTGCCGTGCAACAACAGTCGGCTGCAGACCTGGTTGATGATCCTGGGAGTACCCTGGGTGAAGCGGTAGAGCAATGGGAACAGCGCGCTCTCAAAACGCGGATTCCCATCCCAGCCCGCCATTCGCAGGCGGTGCAACACATAATCCGAGGTTTGATCAGGTTTCAGCGGCTCGATATGACAGGCAGCCACCACACGCTGGCGCAGCTGTTCCAGCGAAGGTTCCGCCAGAAGATCGCGCAACTCTTCCTGTCCCACCAGGAAGATCTGCAGCATCGGCTGACCGTTCAACAGCTGATTGGTGAGCAGACGTAACTCCTCGAGGGCGCCGTGAGACAGCCCCTGCGCCTCATCCACGATCAACAGTGGTCGCCGATTGCTCTTGAAACTACGGCCGATATAGTTGGAGAAACGCCGTAGTAACTCGGACTTGCTGGCACCCTCTGGAGGAATATCGAAGGCGTAGCAGACCATCCGCAGCAGATCATCCGCCTCCAGCCGGGCACTCTCCAGCCGTGCCACCTGGTGCCCGGCTTCACCAAATTCATGGGTCAGTTCGTCGATCAGTGTGGTCTTTCCAGTACCGGGTCGACCGGTGATCACCACGAAACCTTCCTGGCGATGCAAGGCATACCGCATGTAGGCCTTGGCCCGGGCGAAGGATGGATGGTGAATACAGAACCGGCGATCAGGACTCAGCCGGAACGGCTCCATATGCAAACCGTAAAAATCTATATACATAAATTACTCGGTGTCCGGTAATAACCCTGGTCTAAGAGCTTTCCTGCATTATCTTAATGCAATATTCGCGCCGTATATAATATATTCTTTATTCTTCAAGGGGTTATTTTTCCACTAAACATGAACCCCATCACAAAGCGTAAAAAATTCTGACACAAGAGGTTCTTGCGAAACACCCTCTCTCTTTCCCCGGCAGATGGGTTTAAAGAGTTTTGCAAGAGCCTCTCAGGATTCAGAGTGAATGGGGCTCAAAAACATGACGGGCAGCCAATACGGCGGCACCAGAGTGGGAAACTTTAGAACGGCGGGAGGAGCGTTTCGCTGTGGAGTAACCGTTCACAGGGGTAAAACGATTACGCCGTGGATTGCAGATTTCAGGTGTACGATGTAAACGTCAGTCATGGGCCTCTTCCAGGGCAAACATGCCATCGAGCACCAGTGAATTTGGGCTGATGGTTCCCAGCACCTGCTTCTCCTCGACCACCAGCGCCCGCACCAGGCTGAACCGGGCAAACAGTCTGGAACAGTAGCGGATATCCATATCCGGGGCCACATAGACCGCCGGCTTGATCATCACCTCATAGACATTCACCCGATTGCAGGAGCGATCTTTGGCCAGCACCTTGCGAGCGATATCCGACACCAGCAGCAGCCCGTACTCATCGTCCTCATGGTGCCGGTTCACCACCAGAACCGAGGTCTTGAGCCGCTTCATCATAGTCAGCGCCTCATAGACCGTGGCCTTGTCATCGATCACTCCGAACTGCAGCTTCATTACGTCTCTGACACTGATTCGCTTTACGGCGGCACCCATCACGTTATTTCCTCGGCAAGATTGAAAACCGGATATGCACGAATTAACCCAGATAATGGTCTGGAATGCCAGGGGATCGTATTTTCCCCCGGAAACCACATTCATCGATGGTAACCATTCACGAGGTCAAAAGACATTCAGCCGCGGATCAAACACAGATTGATTTGATAATACAAGACTCTTGAGGCTATTTTTTGTTCGTCAACGCATACCACCTATGATTCCGCTTTCCGGGGGAAATTTCAAAGATTACGGGGTAGAATTCCAACATTATGAAGATATCCATCTATGCCGGCGACGCCCTGGCCCGGTATGGCTTCGGCGATGAGCACCCGTTTGGCCCCGACCGCTTTCATGCTTTCATGCGGGCGTTTCTGGAGCAGCGGCTGGATACCCGCGTCGATCTTCGAGAGCCGGTAAACGGTACCCGCGAAGATGCCCTGCTGTTCCACACACCGGAGTACGTCGATCGGGTCGAGGCGCTCTCCCGCCGTGGCAAGGGTATGCTCGATCCAGACACGCCTGTGTACCCCGGGCTCTACGAGGCCGCCCTCACGGTGGTGGGCAGCGTACTGGATGGGGTGAATCGTATCATGGCCGGCGATACCCGAGCCGCATTCGTGCCCATCGCAGGGCTTCACCACGCCCGGCGGGACAGCTCCGCCGGGTTTTGTGTCTTCAACGACTGCGCCATCGCCATCGAAGCCCTGCGGGCCCGCCACAGAATTCGGCGTCTGGCCTATGTGGACATCGATGCCCACCATGGTGACGGGGTCTTTTATGCATTTCAATCGGACCCGGATCTGATCTTTGCAGATATCCATGAGGATGGGCGTTATCTCTATCCGGGTACGGGCGCTGTGGAGGAGACCGGTCTGGGTGCGGCGGCAGGAACCAAGCTGAACATTCCGGCCCCGCCCGGCGCCGATGATGCCTTCTTCTTCTCGATCTGGCCCACACTGGAAAAATTCGTCGCCGACACCCGCCCCGAATTCATCATCCTGCAGTGTGGTGCCGACAGCCTGGCGGGCGACCCCATCACCCAGATGGCATTCAGCGCCAGGGCACACCTCCATGCCGCCCAGCGACTCAGTCAGTTGGCAGCTGAACAGTGCCAGGGACGCCTGCTGGCCCTGGGTGGCGGTGGTTACAATCGGGAAAATCTGGCGGCGGCGTGGACGGCGGTTGTTAAAGGAATGCTTTAAATACAGGGACTAGGGACTAGGGACTAGGGACTAGGGACTAGGGACTAGGGACTCAGGTTGGAGCCCGTCATTTAATCCGGGTTCCGAAAAAAATACTTTTATTTCAAACAGGTAAAGAGGTCAAACGTAACTTCTCAATGAGTCGGGGCAGCCTGGACGTTGTAGGGGGGATAAGCGTAGCGCATCCACCATTAATCCTGGGCGTTGCGGTATACGGGCAGACCATTGGTGGATGCGGCGCACATAAGTTAGCAGTAAGAGAATAAGCCTATGGGCAAGCCTTATCCCCCCCTACGAAGCTGCCCCGGTAGATTGAGAAGTTACGGCCAAACATCAGACCTCCTGATCTCACGAGAATCAGTTCTGATACCCTAAATGGAGCATATTGCAGACCTCGCCATTTCCGTTCAAAATCGTCTCAATAAACGGACAAGATTTACAGGTTTATGTAATTCTGTAAATTCTGAGCAATCCTGTAAATCCTGTCATTTTTTTGCGCGGTCGATGGGTAGAACTTTCCGAGAGTGTCCAATTATCGCCTGGGTATCAATATTTTTACCTAAAAGCAATAAATTATACACCATGGTCTCATCATGGTGTTGAGGTCTGAAGTCATTGAATTATCGTTATGAGATCTGGAGATCTGAACATGTTTTTCCTAGTACCTAGTACCTAGGACCTAGGACCTAGGACCTAGGACCTAGGACCTGCCTTTAAATCCTAGAACCTGCTTTCAAGCCAGCTTAAGAACTCCTCTGCCAGTTCATCGTGCTTGAGGGCGTAGTCTACGTTTGCCTTCAGATAACCCAGCTTGCTGCCACAGTCGTAGCGCTTGCCCTCGAAGGCATAGGCCATCACCTTCTCCTCCCTCATAAGATGGGCGATGCCGTCGGTCAGTTGAATCTCCCCCCCCGCACCGCGGCCGGTCTGAGCCAGCTCATGAAAGATCTCGGAGGTGAGGATGTAGCGTCCCACCACGCCGCGATTGGAGGGGGCATCCTCGGGGGCCGGCTTTTCTACGATCCCCTTGACCTCCACCAGCTTGCCTTCCCCATCCGTATCGACGATGCCGTAACTCCCGGTCTCCCGGGGATCCACCATCTCGGTGCCAAGGATGCTTGAGCCGGTGCGGGAGAAGGCATCCACCATCTGAGTCAGGCAGCCCCGCTCCCCATCGTCGATCAGATCGTCCGCCAGCAGTACCGCGAAAGGCTCGTGGCCCACCACCGGCTCTGCACAGAGCACCGCGTGCCCCAGTCCCAGGGGCATGTTCTGACGAATGAAGACGCAGGAAACCTGGGGCGGTGTGATGTCGCGCACCAGCTGCAACAGCTTGTCCTTGTGCCGCGCCTCCAGTTCCATCTCCAGTTCATAGGCGGTATCGAAATGATTGCTGATGGCGGTCTTGTTGCGGCCGGTGATGAAAATCATCACCTCGATCCCCGCCGCCACCGCCTCCTCCACCCCGTACTGGATCAGTGGTTTGTCGACGATGGGCAGCATCTCTTTCGGGTTCGCCTTGGTCGCAGGAAGAAAGCGGGTGCCAAGTCCGGCGACGGGGAATACGGCCTTTCTGACAGTCTTGGTCATGATTTTTCCCTGATTGTCGGTTGGAATAAAAAGGCAGAAGACAGAAAGCAGAATAATAAAAAAACAAGGGAACCTTATTTGGAATCTGCCGCGATCCTGTTCTGACTTCTGTCTACCAGCCGTGATCGATCCGATGCGGTTCGTTTCGCTCACCGCATCCTACATTCTCCGTAACCGTCCACTCCCCCTGCCGTTTTGAACCCCTCTCCCTGAGGGAGAGGGGATTTCAAGTGAGTCTTCGACCTCGTGAAAGATTTTGGGACATCCAAGTCCCCAAAATCGACTCGGCCTTCGACAGCCTGTTTGTGCCCCGGCCGTCCCGGTCACTGACACTACGCGACAACCTCGCAAGCTCGTTGCCGCTCCGTCGTCAGTTCCCGAGATGACTTGACGCCGTGTTCGGATGCCTACTTTGCTTCCCCTCTGGCGCAAGGCACGCCGGGGAAGCAGTGCGGCCTCACGGCTACCGGGGTCTACCCGCCTTCGCTTCGCTCTCCTTGGCGGGCAGCGGAGGAGGGTGGCCTGAACGGTTACCGTTCTCCTTGTTCCTCTGTCCTTGGCCCTTGGCCCTTGGTCTAAATCCGTCCGTACATTTCCACCCGGTGGCGCAGACGTGGGGCCAGGTCTTCATCCAGCTGATCCCACTGGAAGCGCCAGGACCAGTTACCCTGGGTGGTTCCGGGCAGATTCATACGGTGGCTGCCGTTCAACCCCAGCGCATCCTGCATCGGGATCACCGCCAGGTAAGAGCAGGAGGCCAGCGCGCTACGTATCAACGGCCAGGGCATGGGTTCCCGGGAATAGCCCAGGTACTCGTCCACGTGCTGCCGGGCAGCATCGTCCAGACTCAGATACCAGCCCAGGGTGGTGTCGTTGTCGTGGGTGCCGGTATAGGCCACTGAATTGGCCTCGTGACGAAACGGGAGATAAGGGTTATCCGAGCCACCGGAAAAAGCAAACTGCAGTACCTTCATCCCCGGTAGACCATACTTCCTACGCAGTGCATCCACGCCCGGGGTGATCACCCCCAGATCCTCCGCCACCAGCGGCAGCGGGTCATAGGTCTGGTGCAGCCGTTCGAACAGGGCATCTCCCGGCGCCTCGACCCAGCGGCCATTGACCGCATACTCCTCCGCCGCCGGGATCTCCCAATAGGCCTCGAAGCCGCGGAAATGGTCCACCCGGACCAGGTCAAACAGCCGCAGCTTGGTCTTCATCCGCTCGATCCAGAAAGAGAAGCCATCCTTCTCCATCCGGTCCCAGCGGTAGAGGGGGTTGCCCCAGCGCTGGCCGGTTTCCGAGAAATAATCCGGCGGTACGCCCGCCACCACCCGGGTGTGGCCCTTGGCGTCCAGATCGAACATCTGCTGATGCGCCCACACTTCGGCACTGTCGTGGGCGACGAAGATGGGCATGTCACCAAACAGGCGAACTCCCCGTTCATTGGCATAGCTTTTCAGCCACATCCACTGACGGTAGAAATTGAACTGCTGAAAGCAGATCTCCGCCATCTGCTCTGCGAGCCGGGCCTGTGCCCGCCTCAAGGCCCTGGGCTCCCGCCTCCTCAACGTGGTCGGCCACTCCCACCAGCTGCGCTCTCCATTGGCCTGATGCAGTGCCTGGAACAGGGCGTAGTCTTCCAGCCAGCAGCGCTCATCGTCGACGAACCGATCCAGCTCTGCCTGAAATTCTGCCCCTGCACCGACCCTGAACGCCCGCCATGCATCGTGCAGCAGGAGAGACTTCTCCCCGCTTGCAATCTCCCGCTCCAGGATCCCCGGTGGAAGCCAGCCCTCTTCCACCAGCGGCGCGAGGCTGATCAGTTCCGGGTTGCCCGCATGCATCGAACGGGTCTGATAAGGCGAGCCATCCGTGTGGGTCGGGCCGATCGGCAACATCTGCCAGATCCCCATACCCGCTGCCTGCAGAAAATCTACAAAACGAAAGGCATCGGTGCCCAGATCCCCTGACCCCGAGTTTCCAGGCAGTGAGGTGATGTGGAGCAGTATGCCGGCACTGCGGC